>NZ_DASYCH010000017.1:0-174793 GCF_036500295.1 Puia sp.
CCTTTTACGCAAGGCCCTGGCCAAGCTGATCTCTTCTTTTGAGAATTATGCGGTTTTGTTCGAAGGAGACAGCGGAAAGGAGATCAAGGCCAAGATCGCGCTGCAGGTCATCCCTGACGTGATCCTGCTGGACGTCAATATGCCGGATATGGACGGCTATGAAACGGTTCGCTGGCTGAACAAGAATTACCCGCAGGTCAAAGTACTGGCCCTGTCCATGTTCAGCGATGAAACGACCATTATCCGGATGCTGCGTCTGGGCGCCAAGGGCTATATCCTCAAGAATATCGAACCCGAAGAGCTGAAGCTGGCCCTCGATTCCATCATGAAAAAGGATTTCTACCTCTCGGAATATATCTCCGGCAAGATCATCAGCGGTCTGCACAAGGATCTCGGCAATCCCGAAGACCCCATCGTACTCAACGACAAGGAAAAGGAATTCCTGCGGCTGGTCTGCTCCGAACTCTCCTACAAGGATATTGCCGACAAGATGTTCATCAGCCCGCGCACCGTCGACAACTATCGCAATACCCTTTTTGAAAAGCTCAAGGTCCGGACCCGTGTCGGGCTGGTCATGTTCGCCATCAAGAACGGCCTCGTCGAGATTTAGGCAACCTTCTTTCGGCGCGTCTTCGTCAAACCCAGCAAAAGCACCGGCAGGAAAACGAGATTGGTGATGGTCGAGATCACCAGGGTCAGCGACGTCAGCCAGCCCAGCGCCAGAATTCCTCCAAAATCGCTAAAACAAAAGATCACAAAACCCGCCGTCAGCACCAGCGAAGTATAAAGAATGCTGATCCCGGTGGTGTTGATCGTATCGACGACGGCATACTCGGAACCCTGGGCAGGGTCCACCTGCTTATAATTTACCAGAAACCGGATCGTAATATCGATCGCGATCCCCAGCGCAATGCTAAAGACGATGACCGTCGAAGGCCGCAGCCGCACGCCCGCCCAACCCATGATCCCCGCCGTGATCACCAGCGGAATGACATTCGGTATCAGCGAACACAAAAGGATGCGCAGACTCCGAAACAGGAAAAGCATACAGGCCGCGATCAACACAAAGGCCCACATGACACTGTCCTTGAGCCCCTTGATAATAAAGCTGCTCCCTTCCAGATAGGTCACGCTCGTCCCCGTAAAGGTGACCTTGTATTTCGACGAATCGAACAGGCGATTGGTACGCTGCTCCAGATCGCTAAGCACGGCTGGAAGCCGCCTGCTGCCGATATCCGCCATCTGGATACTTACCCGCACCCGCTGCTGATTGCTGTCTACAAAGCTCCACAGAAGCTTACTCAGGTTGTTCTTCGGCGCGCCCGGATTCTTTTCACCGCCAAGATTCAGATAAGAGAAAAGAAAATTCAGATCCATCGCATTCGGCACGATATACCCCGAGCTGTCCGCACCATAATAAGCCTGCCGGACAAACTTCAACCCTTCCACCAGCGACAATGGCCTCGCCATCTCCGGCTGCGAGGCGATATATTTGGATAGCTGTTCGATGCTGTCCAGCGTCTTCACCATCCCCGCCCGCAAACCCTTCTTCCGCCGCGTATCGATCACGATCTCCAGCGGCATCACCCCCTTGAAGTTCGTTTCAAAGAACTTCAGGTCCGTAAATAATTTATCCTTCTGGGGCAGATCATCCACGATAAAGCCCTCCGACCGCAGCCGGAACATCCCGGCGATCGAAACCGCCACGACCAGCGCCGTCACCACATAGATCGTTGCCTGATGGTGCAGGGCCCACCGTTCAAGCCGCTTTAACACCACCGACAACCAGCGATTCTGCAGGTACCGCATATGTTTCGGCTTCGGCGCCGGCAGATAGCTGAGCACGACGGGGATCAGGATAAAGGAGATAAAGAACAACCCCATGATATTGATCCCCGCTACCACGCCAAACTCATTCAGGATCGCACTCCGCGTCAGCGCAAAAACCCCAAAACCAATGGCCGCCGTGAGGTTACAGAAAAGCGTGACGATACCCATCCGGCCGATCATCACGATCAGCGCCTCCTGCTTGTCCCCCGTATCCCGGTAAGCCGTATGATATTTGTTCATGAAATAGATACAGTTCGGTATCCCGATGACGACGACAAGGGTAGGCGTGAGGGCATTTAAAAGCGTGATCTTATATCCCAGCAGATCAAGCGTGCCAAAGCTGAAGACGACGCCGATGATCACAACCGCCAGCGACAGGGCCATCGTGCTCACGCTCCGGAAAAAAAGCAAGAGGATCAGCGCCAGCATCGCTACCGATCCCAGCAGAAACCACTTCGTCTCCGACGCCACCTTCGTCGCCATCCGGGTTCGGATAAGCGGCAGCCCGCTGTAACGCATGTCCAGGCCTGTCGCGGTCCCAAAGCTGTCTACGATCCGCGTGATCCCGCCCACGGTCAAGATCCGCTGCGCCGAATTCATGACATTTTTATTGACATGCACCGCCGTCAGCCAGGCGCCGGTCTGACGATTGTATAGAAGTCCCTGGTAAAAAGGTAAACCCAGCAATACCGCCTTGCCGCTATCGATCTCCGCCTGTGTGGTAGGATGGGCCGGGAAGATCGGCACCGCTTTCATGCGTTCGGCAACGGTATCCCGGATCAGGTTCACCGCGGAAGAAACACCCAGTACGTCATCGACCCCCGGCACCCGCTTCAATGCCTCCGTCATCGCCACATAGGCGTTGAATATCGGCAGCCGGAAAAGACTATCCGTCTGTACCCCGATGACCAGCAGGTTGCCGTCTTCGCCAAATTGCTTCCTGAATTCCTGGTAGTCCTTGTATTTGGGATTGTCGGTGGGAATGGCGCTGTTAAAGTCGTAGCTTAGTTTCACCCGGGACGCCCGGAAAGCCATATACCCCGTAAGCGATAACAGCGCGATAAGCAAGAATAACCGGAATTTGAGGACAAGACGGGCAATGGATTCCCACATGTATCAAGATTTTACTTTGCAAATAACGTATTTTTATAAGTGCAATTACACAAGACCAAAGGAATCGTCCTCCGCGGGGTGAAATACGGCGAAACGAGCCTCATTGTCACCGTCTATACCGAGCTCTTCGGCATCCAGTCCTATCTCGTCAACGGCGTCAGGACAAGTACCCGCAAAGGCCCCGGTAAGGCCAATCTCTTCCAGCCCGCCGCCATCCTCGATCTCATCGTCTATCACAACGATCTGAAAAATCTGCAGCGCATCCGCGAGTTCAAATGGGCCGTCCTCTATCAGAACATCTTCTTCGATGTGATAAAGAATGCCGTCGCCCTCTTCATGGTGGAGTTGCTGCAGAAATGTATAAAGCAGCCGGAACACAATCCCGAACTGTTTTATTTCATCGAAGACGCTTTTCTGCATCTCGATGCGGCCGAAGGTCGCGTCCTGGCTAATTTCTCGCTTTTCTTTATCCTTCACCTGGCCGGCTTTTTCGGCTTTAAGATCGAGGATATCTATAGTGAACGCAACTCCTTTCTCGATCTCCACGAAGGCCAGTTTGTGGCCGAACATCCGCATCATCACCAGGTGCTCGAGGGGTCGCTAAGCTATGTAACGGCGCAGCTTCTCCGGGTACAACAACCCGCCGAACTACAGGAGATCGCCCTCAACCAGGAGACGCGCCGCACACTCCTCCTGGCGTATCGAACCTTCTACGCATTGCATGTCCCGGATTTCGGCGAAATGCGCACGCTCAACGTACTGCAGACCGTCCTGTCCTAAAGAAGCCGTTTCACCCTCGCGCGTCCAAGGCGCGAGCCAACCCCCCCTTCTATTAAAATAACCCCCGGCTGCTTTCCCGGCGCAAAACTCCCCAGCTCCGCCTCCATTCCCAGCGCCGCCGCCCCGTTCATCGTAGCCCATCGCAAAAGCGACGCTGTGTCCAGCTCCGGGAAGGCCCGCTCCAACGTCTTCAGTTCTTCCAACACGGAAAGCCCATGATTCGAGGCCAGACTATCCGTGCCTACAACGATAAAACACCCCGACCGCACCAGCAACCCGACATCCGGCAGGCGACCGCCGATATACAAATTCGCATTCGGACAAAGACAAAAACTAAGCGCATAGCCCGCCGCGATCCGCAGGTCTTCCTCCCGCGTAGCCACATTATGCACGGCGATCAACGGCTGCCGCCGGTCAAAATAGCCCAGCCAGCTCTCCAGGCTTCGCTTCCCCGTGCCCCGGAAAAAGGAGATATCCAGGCCAAGCGCGGCATACAACCGGAGAAAGGAGCCATCCCCCGAAAACAGGAACCGGTCCTCCTCTTCGTCCTCCTGGTTATGAATGGTCTGTATGCCCCCTTTTGCCTGCCCGGCAATCAGGCGGAAAAGCGCCGGTGACACCGAATAGGGCGCATGAGGAACGATGGAACCGGTACCCAGCTCTCCACTCACCCGCAGACTATGATCAAACCGCATAGGCGCGCCGCCTTCGATAAACCCGGCCGTCTCGATAAAATTATAGTAGCGCAACCGGCCAGGCCGTTTCTGTTCCAATGTGTCCGCAGTGTTGCAGATATCTCCCACCGCCACGATCCCGTTATCCAGCATCTCCCGTTCTCCCGCGGCAATCGCCGACCTTATCCGTTCCGCCTGATCGCCTGTATCAACGGCCAGGCCGGCCCCCCGTCCCCGGATCACCGTGCCGAGAAATTCCACCAGCCCCGTCCCTTCCGGGATCACCCCCCGCAGGTGCGACAGCTCCAGATGACAATGACAATTGACAAAACCGGGACACAGGATCCCCGGGCTATAAAGCACCCCATCCCCGGCCGCCGCAGCCGGGACGACATCCTGCACCCTGCCCTCATCCGTGGTAACCAATACACTGTCCGCCGCGGCAAATCCCTCTCCCGTAAACAAATAATCGGCTTTGAATTTTCGATAAGTCATTCGTAAACAATTTATCTTTGCGCTTCGCAGAGCCAAGCTCAGCCCAAATATATGTTAGATAAACTGGAAGCCATAAAAGCCCGGTTCGAAGACCTGGGGGTTGCCCTGAGCAACCCGGAGATTGTCAGTGACAACCGGAGATTCAGCGCCATGAGCAAGGAATATCGCAGTGTCGAAAAGATCGTGAAGGCGCACGATGAATATAAGGACCTGCTCGACACCATCGATTTCAATAAAGAAGCCCTGAATGGCGACGATGCCGAATTGCGGGAGTTGGCCAAGGCCGAAGCGCCCGGGCTGGAGGAACGCAAGCTTCAGCTGGAAGCCCATATCCGCCAGCTTCTGATACCCAAAGACCCGCAGGATGAGAAGAACGCCATCCTCGAGATCAGGGCGGGAACCGGCGGCGACGAAGCCAGCCTGTTCGCCGGCGACCTGCTTCGGATGTATATTAAGTATTGCGAAAGAAGAGGCTGGAAAACGGCGATCCTCAGCGAAAGCGAAGGAACCGTGGGTGGCTATAAGGAAGTCCAGGTAGAGGTCGTCGGCGACGATGTCTATGGCACGCTGAAATTCGAAAGCGGCGTCCATCGCGTCCAGCGGGTCCCCGACACCGAAACAAGCGGGCGGGTACATACCAGCGCGGCTACCGTGGCCGTTATGCCGGAGGCCGAAGAAGTGGACTTCGAACTGAAGGAAAGCGATGTGAAAATGGAGACGGCCCGAAGCGGTGGCGCAGGCGGTCAGAACGTAAATAAGGTGGAAACAAAGGTGTTCCTGACCCATATCCCCACCGGGGTGGTGGTCGTCTGCCAAACGGAACGCAGCCAGTTGGGCAACCGCGAAAAAGCCATGCAGATGCTTCGGACAAAACTCTACGAAGAGCAGGTCCGGAAACAGGAAGAAGAGATCGCCCGCCACCGGAAAAGCCTCGTCAGCACCGGCGACCGCAGCGCCAAAATAAGGACCTACAACTTCCCACAGGGCCGCGTCACCGACCATCGCATCGGCCTCACCGTTTATAACCTCGACGATGTTCTCAACGGCAATGTCCAGGAATTCCTCGATGCCCTGCAATTCGCCGAAAACGCCGAGAAAATGGCCCGCCAGAACTGAGGCTGGGCTTGATTGTCACGCGATTATAGGGTCTTCGACGATCCTAATAAGGGTCATCCTGACATTAAAACGCAATTAAAAGGCATAGGAAATACAACAGAAAGAAGGGGCTTTCACGTTATTTTAACGGCGAATGTTTAAACTTTGCAGTTAGAACGTTGTCTTTAGATAGTAAAGGGCTCACGCCCACAGTTCTTTAAAAAATAAACGCTAAAACTTGCTATAAAGCGGGAAATTGTTTAACTTAATAAGGGTAATGCTAAATAAATGTTATTACTCCCAATTAGGGAAACGAAACGCAGATTTCCAACGTAAATTTGTAGCATGAAACGCAGCACAACATTGGCACCTGTTTTGCGTTATATAAGTTGAAAATTAGTCTTTTCTATTTGACTCACATAAAGCAGTCAATTTTCTCATAAGCAGTTAGTTTTGGTTACGACCCCTGTTTCTACAGGGGTTTATTTTTTCCCTTCCGCTGAGCTAACTGTCATGTCTACCCGTTTTTATCTTTTCTACCAGGCAACAGCAAAAGATTGCTGAGTCCATACCCGAGTCCAGCCCCAAACATGTCGGCAATGATATCTCCAAGGTCGTAATCCCTTCCGGGGATCCAGTATTTCTGTACGTATTCCATCGCTATTCCAAACCCATTGGAAAGCATATAAAAGCAAAAGAAGCCGAGCAGCAGTTTTCCAAACGACACCCGCCTGGTCGTCAGATAAAGACACCAGAGGAATACAAACCCTCCAAAAAGCCCAAGATGCACCAGTTTGTCAAAACCGGGGATCGCAAATTTATTCTCATTGGGGATAAGCGAGCCGGGGATACACATCGCAATGGCGATAAGCAGGGTCCAGATCACGGGAACGTATACGGCCGACAGATATTTTTTGATAAAATTGAACATAACCCGATAATAGGGCGGAAATTAAAAAAAGTCCCTCAATTGGGACTTTTTTTCTATAGCTGTAGAAATAGTTTCCTATTGGGTCACCATCGTTTTACCCAGGGACTGCATCTTTTCCAGCGTGGGGGAGGGGCTGCCGCCCTTCTTCTCGATAGTGATGGCGAAGGCCTGGGCCTTCTGCGTATTCTTCATTTGCAAAATCACGTTTTGATCCCTGGCGTCGAATACTCCCAGGTCCTTGGGCTTGCCATCGATCAGCGCCCATAGCTGATATTGCTGGTCCGAAGGCAGCTGCGGCATATTCTTGACCACCAGGTAGACCTTCGAGGACGCCGAATCCCAATAGACATTTGCCGAGGACTTCGGAGCCACTTTGGTGCCGACCATGTTGACCACGAGGGTGTTCGAATCGCTTACAACCTTCTGTTCCCCGATTATCTTATCCAGGGTATTTTGGGTTTCCGCGGCCTTCACGATAAGCCGCTGATTGGTGTCCGCCAGGTCCTTGTTCTGCTGCTGGCCCTGGTAATACAGGTACACCATTACGGCGAGTAAAATAATGGAGGCGGCAGCCATGAATTTCAGCACCCCGGAAGAAGAGGAGCTTTTTGAATTTTCCATGTTGATGATCTTTGGTGGAATGGATGGGGCCGCCGAACGGGACTCTTTTCCGACGGCTTCCAAAACTTTCACCTTGACCTCTGGAGGGGGAGACACCGCATTCTCAGCTGCGTATGCTTCCAACTTATCTTCAAACTTCCTGCGTGCCGCAACCAGCTCGGGGTATTGTGCACAGTATCGCTCGAATTCGGCCCGCTCGGACTCGCTGGCCAAACCCATCACATAGCTTTCTATGATGCCGCTCTCTATATATTCTTTTATATTCACTTTAGAAATTGCCGTAGTTGTAATAACGCATTCCTGATCCGGGTCTTTACAGTCCCCAGTGGGATAGACGTCATCTCCGCTATCTCCTCGTGCGTAAAACCCTTGAAATAAGCCAATTCCACCAGCACCCGATGTTCGGGTCTCAGCGTTTCCAGCACCTTTTTCAAGCCAATATTGTCGACATTCTGTTGTGTGGTCTGATTGGCTACACCCTTATATACGTTATCTGGTAGCTCCTGGTTTTTTTGGGAGTTCTGATAGCTCTTGGATCGGAGGGTATCGATGGAGGCATTCCTGGCAATATTCAACATCCAGGTAAAGAGGCGTCCCTTGCTCTGGTCATAGGTCTCGATCTTTCGCCAGATATTGATGAATACCTCCTGCAATACGTCGCTGGCTAACTCACTGTTATCCGTAATAATCTGTTTGATAATGCTATAAAGCGCCCCAGCATAATTGTCATACAGAAAACCGAAAGCCTGGTTGTTCCTTTCTTTCAGCGCCAGCACAAGCTCCTGCTCTGTATAGGTGGTAGGTATTCCCAAGGTTTATTAATAGGTACTCTAAAGTAAAGATAAAGGATCAGTGCACAATGTTGCTATAGGCTTTGGCGTCCATCAACTTATCCAGATCGGCAGGGTCCTTCACCGTCATCCGGATCATCCATCCCTTTCCATAAGGATCCGAGTTGACGAGATCGGGTGTGGTTCCCAATTCGGGATTTAACTCAAGGATCGTACCTGCTACGGGCAGATAGAGATCGGACACCGTCTTCACCGCTTCCACCGTACCGAATACAGTCTCTGCCGCAAGCGCCTTGCCAATGGTCTCAACCTCGACATAAACGATATCTCCCAATTCCTTTTGTGCAAATTCCGTGATGCCGATGACGGCAACATTGTCCTTTTCCAGCCGGATCCATTCATGATCTTTCGTGTAGCGCAATTCTTCTGGGAAATTCATGGTAGTTAAATTTTTATGCTGCAAAGATTAGAAAAAGCCATCGAAATAAGCTGCCCCGGGGATTAATTATTTGTCTCTTGCTATCAGCTTCATTTTCAATATTCTGATCTCTGTTTTCGGCCGGTCGAGCGGCGGGCCGCTGGTCGCTGTGGCGGCGATGGAATCCACCACTTCCATCCCCCTTATAACCTCTCCAAAGACCGTATAGGCCTGATCCAGATGGGGTGAGCCGCCGGCCTCTTTATACACCTCCCGGTGCGCCGCCGGGATCTTTCTCCCCTTCAGCCGGCCGTTCTCCAGGGAGTCCAACCCCGGATCGGTGAACCGCTTTCCCTGAACGATATAAAACTGGCTGCCGCTGCTGGCCCTCGTGGGGTTGACGTCGTCATTGGTCCTCGCCGCACCGACGGCGCCGCGATGATGGAACAGCTCCGGACGAAACTCTGCCGGTATCGTATACCCGGGACCCCCGCTCCCTCCCTGGCTCAGCGGCTTGCCCGGACGTCCCTCCCGGCTGTCGGGATCTCCCGTCTGGATCATAAAATTGCGGATCACCCGATGGAACAATAGCTTGTCATAATAGCCCTTTTTCACCAGCAACAGGAAATTATCCCGGTGCAAGGGGGTCGAGTCGGAGAGGCGGATCACAAGGGTCCCCCTGGTGGTGACGACCTCTACATCCCGAAGCCGGTCCTTCTTCCGGAGACCATTGGAAAGTTTGGGGTTACACGAGGCCCAAAAAACAAGCCCCGCAATAAGCAGCAAGCCGGATAAGATCCGTTTCATTCTTTATCAAATTCCTGGTTGTCAAAATATAGGAGGATATGGTCCTTCAGATAATTCTCCTGCTCGATCATATTCATCACCGGCAGCGGTTTCAACTGGATAAAATGCGGCCACCCCTGCTCATCCAATCCTTCGAGCCGGTAAAACCCGCTCTGGGCGAAAAGCGTACACACCGCAATATGCATGAGATCCTGCTTCTCTTCCTTTGAGAACTTCGTTCGGATATCCCCCAACTCCTGTACCCCGATGAGGAACAGAAGGGTTTCCATGTCAGGCTTCTTGCCGAACCGCTCGACAAGCCGGGCCTCCAGATTCCACCAACGCGCTTGCAGATCATCCTGTAACTGTTGCATGGACGCAAAGATACGCAAAAGCCGCTGGAAGCCGCCCGTCCCGCCCTATGCCTTCTCCACAAGCACCGCGGTCCCATAAGCCAGGACCTCGGTAACCCCATTCATCACCTCGTTGGCGTCATAGCGCATATTGAGGATGGCATTTGCACCGCGTTCTGCGGCATGCTGCATCATGTACTGAAACGCCTCTTCCCTCGTCTTCTCACAAAGCTCCACATAGATGGATATCTGCCCGCCGAAGATCGTCTGCAGTCCCCCGGCAAGATTGCCAAGTACGCTGCGGCTGCGAACGGTGATGCCCCGGACAACCCCAAGGTTTCGTACGACACGATGTCCTTCAAGATTGGTGCTCGTGGTGATCATGGTTGGGTCTATCATATAAAAGGTTTTATGGCTGAATTTACACTTTTACATTATTACCTTTGCGACAAAACTCAGAAAAATGTTACAAGTGGCATTTGTCCGGCAGAACGTTGACTTTGTAAAGGAAAGACTTGGCGTTAGAAATTTTGCCGACACCGGACTGGTAGACACCATCGTCGCGCTGGATGATCAGCGCCGGAAGCTCCAGCTCGACGCAGATACCACTCAGTCGAAGATAAATGCCTTTTCAAAAGAGATCGGCGCACTGATGGCAAAAGGCCAGAAACCGGAAGCGGAACAAAAGAAACAGGAGGTAGCCACGCTGAAAGCAGCGCTTGCACCCATCGCCGGTCAATTGGCCAAAGTGGAAGAAGAGTTAAATGCCGCCCTCGTACTCCTCCCCAATCTCCCCGCGGCCGCCGTACCCCGCGGAAAGACACCCGAGGACAATATTACCATCCGCGAAGGCGGCAGCAAACCCACCCTGCCCGCCGGCGCCCTCGCCCATTGGGACCTTGCAAAAAAATACAATCTCATCGACTTCGAACTCGGGAACAAAATAACCGGCAGCGGCTTCCCGGTATACATCAACAAAGGCGCGAAACTGCAACGCGCCCTTATCCAGTATTTCCTCGATTATAATACCGCTGCGGGCTATACGGAATACCAGCCCCCCATCATGGTCAATGAAGCCTCCGCGCGGGGTACGGGCCAGCTGCCGGATAAGGAAGGCCAGATGTACCACGTGGGCGAAGATAACCTCTACCTGATCCCCACCGCCGAAGTGCCGGTGACAAATATCTTCCGCGACGAGATCCTGAAGGAAACCCGGTTCCCCATCAGAATGACGGCTTATACGCCCTGCTTCCGCCGGGAAGCCGGCAGCTATGGCAAGGACGTCCGCGGCCTTAACCGCCTGCATCAGTTCGACAAAGTGGAGATCGTCCAGCTGGTAGACCCGGTAAAAAGCTATGCAGTGCTGGAAGAAATGGTGCTGCATGTTGAAAAACTGCTGCAATCCCTCGAATTGCCGTACCGCATCCTTCGGCTATGCGGCGGAGATATGGGCTTTACATCCGCCATGACCTATGACTTCGAGGTCTTCAGCGCCGCCCAGGAAAAATGGCTGGAGGTAAGCTCGGTCAGTAACTTCGAGGCATTTCAAACCAACCGGATGAAGATCCGGTTCAAGGATGCAAGCGGCAAAACGCAACTGGCCCACTCACTGAACGGAAGCTCGCTGGCGCTTCCCCGCATCGTGGCCTGTATCCTGGAGAATCACCAGCAGGAAGGCGCCATCCGCTTGCCCGAAGCCCTTCGTTCCTACTTCGGCGCTGACTCCATTCGTTAATGCAGTGTTAATTAAAACGCATTAATCCTCTGCTTAAACTTTCATTAAAGTGGGCTAACGGTATTGCATGTCCTGAGTCTTCTTGCAATCTTTAGTACAACAAAAATTTTATTGTATGAAGAAGCTCTATGTCCTGTTCGTTACCGTTTGCTGCTGCGGCGCCGCCCATGCGCAATTAAAAAAGGGCGCTATCGCCCTGGGTGGAAATCTGTCTTATTCAGACGCCACCCAAACCTCAAGCAATGGCACGGATTATACCTACCGCACCCGGGGACTGTCGGTCGCCCCCGCCTTCGGCAAAATGATAAAAGACAACCTGATGTTCGGATTCGACATCGACTACACCAATACCAAATACGACTACCCCATGAACCAAACCAACACCGCTAACGGCTTCGGCGCCGGCATCTTTATCAGAAAATACAAATCACTGGGAAACGGATTCTATCTTTTCGGGCAGAGCCGGCTGGGCGGCAGCTATTCGCACAGCGGAATAGACGAACCCACCGGCAATGAACCCACCAGGGACGTTACCAACTCTTATGGCTTTAGCTTACAGTTTCTTCCGGGTATCGCCTACTCCCTGAGCCGAAAATGGCAACTGGAGGCGGGGCTTCCGAATTTCTTTGCTGTCAACTATGCACACACCACGGATACCCAGTCGTTCACGACCCAGCCCGACGTTGTCAATAAAAGTTCCAATTTTTCGATCCAAAGCTCCCTTGCAGGCAATAACTCCCTCTCCGTGGGATTGCGCTATTTCATCGGCAACTAACCAATAACAAATACCGGCTGCAGGCCTTCTGCCGGCCTGCAGCCTCATTGAAATGTAAGTATCGTGGGGAGGGGAATTTTCTTCTGTCGGTAAATTCTACGGTCCTTAAAGATCGGCTGTGCGCCTTTGCCAGCCTGTTTCGGCTGTCCGCCGTTTACCAGCCTTGTTTGGCGATGCCGGCCTGGATCGCCGCCAGGGCCTTTTCCTCGCCCAATAGGGTCGTCAGTTTGTTGCCCTTGCCATCATGACCCTGCGCCATATACGCACCCTTCGCAGTCTTCGTAATAACGGCATCCTGAATGGGCACATTCTTCTCTTTCGTCTTAACGTTGTAGGCCGTAAGTGTTACTGTTGACATAACTCATTGATTTAATGCCTGCTATGGCAGGGCTGGTTAGTATGAAATAATGTAATATTAGGTATTTTCATCTACACGTCCAATTTCGCATACTTCGCGTGCGATTCGATAAAATCCCTCCGCGGCGCCACCTCGTCACCCATCAGCATACTGAAGATCCGATCGGCCTCTGCTGCGCTTTCGATCGTCACCTGTTTGAGCGTCCGCGTATCAGGGTTCATCGTCGTATCCCAAAGCTGATCGGAGTTCATTTCTCCAAGCCCTTTGTATCGCTGAACCGTTACGCTGTCTTCCTTTCCGTTGCCGAGCTTTTCCACCCAGCCCTTACGCTGCTCCTCGTTCCAGGCATAGGATTGGTCCTTGCCTTTCTTCACGAGATAAAGCGGCGGCTGTGCGAGATAGACATAGCCCTGCTCCACCATCTCCTTCATATACCGGTAGATAAAAGTCAGGATCAGCGTCGCGATATGACTTCCATCCACATCCGCATCGGTCATGATGATCAGCTTGTGATAACGCAGCTTCGCAAGGTTCAGGGCCTTCGGGTCTTCCGACGTTCCCACCGTTACCCCAAGCGCCGTATACATATTGCGGATTTCCTCGTTCTCATAGATCTTATGCTCCATCGCCTTCTCCACATTGAGGATCTTACCGCGCAACGGCAGAATGGCTTGAAAGCTCCGGTCCCGGCCTTGCTTGGCCGTCCCGCCTGCCGAGTCTCCTTCGACGAGGAACAGCTCGCAGCGATTGGGGTCCCGGTCCGAGCAATCGGCCAGTTTCCCGGGCAGACCGCCACCGCTAAGCACGCTCTTCCGCTGTACCAACTCCCTCGCTTTCTTTGCTGCCGCTCTCGCCTGGGCCGCAAGGACCACCTTGGCGATGATATTCTTGGCTTCCCGGGGATTTTCTTCCAGATAGTCGTTCAGCGCTTTGCTGACCGTGGAATCCACCACCCCGGAAACCTCATTGTTCCCCAGTTTGGTCTTCGTCTGACCCTCAAACTGCGGCTCCGGTACTTTAACCGAAATAATCGTGCTCAACCCTTCGCGGAAATCATCCCCCTCGATCTCGACCTTCGCCCGCTCGAAAAGCCCTTCCCGGTCCCCATAGGACTTGAACACGCGGGTAAGCGCCCGGCGAAAGCCGGCCACATGGGTGCCGCCTTCTATCGTATTGATGTTGTTGACGTAAGAATAGATGTGCTCGCTGTAGCTGTCGTTGTAGGTCAGGGCCACCTCCACCGCTACATTGGTGGTCTCGTCACGGCCTTCCACAAAAATGACCTTGGGGATAAGCGACTGCCTGCCGGCATTCTTATCCAGCATATCCACAAACTCGACGATCCCGCCTTCGCTGTAAAACTCCTTGGTGTAGGTGCTTCCGTCCTCTTCCTTCTCCCGCAGGTCCCGCAGGGTAATGCGGACCCCCCGGTTCAGGAAAGAAAGCTCGCGGAGCCTGCCTTCCAGGATGTCCTTGCTATAGACCGTCGTGATAAAGATGTTCGAGTCAGGCCAGAAACGGATCGTCGTACCCGTCTTCTCACTCGCACCAATCTCCCGCACAGAGTACTGCGGCACCCCGATCTTATACTCCTGTTCGAAGACCTTGCCCTCCCGGAATACGGTTACATGCAGATCGGCGCTCAAGGCATTCACGCAACTTACACCCACACCATGCAGACCCCCGGAGACCTTGTAGGTGTTCTTATCGAATTTGCCCCCGGCATGCAAAATGGTCATGACCATCTCGAGAGCGCTTTTCTTCTCCTTTGTATTGATCCCGGTGGGGATCCCGCGGCCGTCATCCACCACCTCGACGGAGTTATCCTCGAAGATCGTAACCACGATGTTCTTACAATATCCCGCCAAAGCCTCGTCAATGGAGTTGTCCACCACTTCATAGACCAGGTGGTGCAGACCCTTTACGCCGATATCCCCGATATACATGGCCGGACGCTTGCGCACGGCCTCCAAACCTTCGAGCACCTGGATACTGTCTGCCCCATATCCGTTGACGGCCGGGGTCGCGACTTCCTGTATTGATTCACTCATATTTTTTCGACTGGAATAGTGTGGTTAACAATAAATTAATAAGGTCCGCAAATGTACGAAAAATAAGGCACTAAGCCGCCGAAGACGGCCGTCCGAAGGACAATTATTAGCGCTTCAACTTTAGAGGCCAAAGGCCCCTATCCGTCACAATTTCGTCAAAAAACGGTCAAATAATGCCCCATTTGAACCATTCAGTCTACCGGCACGTATTTATTCCCGTTTTCCGCATAATTTTGCCGAATGATGACACAGGTAGCGTACCAGGCTCCGGATATCTTAACCATGGCGTACAAACAACCCGTCATGCAGGATCAATTGGTCCTCCTCCAGGAAAAAGAACAGCAGATACCCGGCTCCGTACAATACAGCATCAAACGCTACTCGAAAAACCCCCAATGGTCGCTCGACGATATGGGAATGATGGTCTATCACTACAAAAAAGAAGACCCCACCCGCAACTTTCTCGAACTCCGTTTCTGTGTCGCGGGTAACGTCTATTGCAAAAAGAAAGATATCGAATGCGATTCCTGTAAGCTGAATGCCACACCCGGCTGCTCCGAACGGATCGACACCGTCGACGTCCTCAGCTTCCGCTTCCTCCCCGTCCACCTCTCCCAGTTCGCAAGACCCCGGAGGACGGACAGCACCGTCAGCGACGACCTCCTCGAATTCCGGCACCTCAGCTCCTTTAGTAAGACACTCTCCATCTGCGGCCGGACCCGCATGGTCCTCGAGACCCTGCTCAACCACAGCCATACGGGCAGCCACGAGAACATCTACATCAATGCCCAGAGCCAGATGCTTTTGCTATACAGCCTGGAATGTATGGTAGGAGAGAAAGAGGTCGAAGGCTTCCAGTGCAAATTCCTGGCAAACGAGGCCGATCGGGAAAAGATCGTCCAGGCCCGGGAGATCCTCCTCCAGCACATCGGCGAACCCCTTACCATCAAGGAACTCAGCCGGAAAGTGGCCATCAACGAATGTTATCTGAAAAAGGGATTTAAAGAGATGTTCGGCACCACCATCTTCGACTTTTACCAGGGTCAAAGGATGGAACATGCCCGCTATCTGCTCTATGAAAAAGGGCTGAGCGTCACCGAAGTCTCCGTCATGCTGGGATACTCTTCCATCTCCCATTTCTCCACGGCCTTCAAGAAACACACGGGTCTCAAACCCTGCGAGCTCCTGCTGCATTAACCCATGGACGGCAGGCCGTCCGGCCGAAGGCCCATCATCCATTCAGCTCCGCCAAACTCTCCCCCGCAGCCTTCACCGTCGCATCAAGATCGGCGGTAGACAACGCATTATTCAAAAACCAGCTCTCAAACGCCGAAGGCGGCAGATACACCCCGCGCCGTAACATCGAGTGAAAGAATAATTTAAAAAGTCCATTATTGGCGCCCGACGCCGAAGAAAAGTCTCTCACCGGGTGATCACTGAAATGAACGCTGATCATCGATCCCAGCTGGTTGATCTGATACGGCTGACCCCACGCGGCAAACACCTTATCCAGCCCATCCCGCAGATAGACCGTCTTCTCTTCCAGCTCGGCATAGATACGCGGATTCGATCGCAACTCCGAAAGCACCGTATATCCGGCGATCATCGCGATCGGGTTACCACTAAGCGTTCCCGCCTGATAGACATTACCAAGCGGCGATATATGCTGCATGATCTCCTTCTTGCCGCCAAAGGCCCCAACGGGCATTCCCCCGCCAATCACCTTTCCAAAAGTGATCAGATCGGCCCGGACACCCAACCGCTCCTGCGCCCCGCCTGGCCCAAGCCGGAAACCCGTCATCACTTCGTCAAAGATGAACACGATACCCTCGCGGTCGCAGAGGGCCCGCAACCCTTCCAGAAAACCGGGCTCGGGAAGGATACAACCCATATTGCCGGCCACCGGCTCGACAATGATCGCGGCTATTGCTCCGGGATACGCAGTCACCAGTTGCTCGACTCCCGGCAGATCGTTGTACGCTGCGGTCAGCGTATCCTGCGCCACCCCGGGCGTGACCCCGGGCACCGTCTGGATATTGAAAGTGGCCACACCGCTGCCCGCCTTTACCAAGAACGCATCGGCATGACCATGATAATGTCCTTCGAATTTGATGATCTTGTTCTTTCCGGTAAACCCCCTCGCCAGCCGGATCGCACTCATACACGCTTCAGTCCCGCTGCTGACCATCCGTATCAGGTCCACACCCGGCACCATCCTGCGGATCAGTTCCGCCATCTCCACTTCCAGCTCGGTAGGTGCGCCAAACGAAGTGGAAAAGATGGCATATTCCTGTATAGCCTTCACGACGGGACCCCAGGCATGCCCGAGGATCATCGGCCCCCAGGACGCGATATAATCGATATAGCGGTTGCCGTCCACATCGTACAGATAGGGACCTTCCGCCCGCCTGATAAATAAAGGAGTCCCGCCTACGCTGCGAAAAGCGCGAACCGGTGAATTGACTCCGCCGGGAATGCTTTGCTGGGCTCTTTCGAACAGCTCTTTGCTCTTATTATACATGCAGCAATTTTACGGCATCTTTTGCAAAATAGGTCGCAATAAGATCGGCCCCGGCCCTTTTTAACGACAACAGCGTCTCCAGGATCGCTTTTTCCTCATTGATCCAGCCCATTTTCGCCGCAGCTTTGATCAGGGCGTACTCCCCGCTGATGTTATAGGCGCTGACGGGTACCCGGACAGCATTCTTCACCTCCCGGATAATATCCAGGTAGGGGAGGCCCGGCTTCACCATGACCATATCCGCGCCCTCTTCCACATCCATCAACGCCTCCTTCACCGCCTCCAGCCGGTTGGCCGGATCCATTTGATAGCCCTTCTTATCGCCAAACCCCGGCGCCGAATCCAGCGCATCGCGGAAGGGACCATAAAAACAGGAAGCATACTTGGCGCTATAGGCCATGATCCCCGTCCGGGTGTAGTGGTGTTCTTCCAGCGCCTGACGGATCGCCCCGATCCGCCCATCCATCATATCGCTTGGCGCGACCCAGTCGGCGCCGGCCTCCGCATGACTCAGACTCATCCGGATCAGCGCCTCCACGGTAGGGTCGTTGACGATCTCCCCGTTCTGCACGATCCCGTCATGCCCATACGAGGAGTATGGGTCAAGCGCGACATCCGTCATCACCAGGATCTCAGGGACTGCCTCCTTGATGGCCTTGATGCTGCGTTGCATCAGCCCATCGGGATTCCAGGCCTCCTTTCCGGTATTGTCTTTCAACTCGTCCTTGCTCTTTACAAAGAGCAGCACGCTCTTGATCCCAAGACCCCACAGTTCCTTTACTTCCTTCACCGTTCCGTCAATGCTCCGGCGAAAATAACCGGGCATCGAAGCGATCTCCGTCTCCACGCCCTTGCCTTCATCAATAAACAGCGGAACGATAAAGTCATTCGGTGTCAACACCGTCTCGGCGACCATCGCCCGGATGGCCGGGGTCTGGCGCAAAATGCGATTGCGTCGTTGCAGATACATATCTTAAAAAGTTTTTTATTTTATCCAATCCTTGGGATGCTGACACGCATCCAGCAGCACCGACTCCGGACTTCCCTCTTCAGGTCGATAGTCATATTCCCATCTTGCCCTCGGCGGCAGGCTCATCAGGATACTCTCCGTCCGGCCGTTTGTCTTCAGCCCGAAAAGCGTACCCCGGTCATGGATCAGGTTGAATTCCACATATCGCCCCCGCCGAACCTCCTGCCACTCCACCTCGCGTTCACCATAAGGCATAACCGCCCTTTTTTCGACAATGGGCAGGTAGGCGGGAAGAAAAGCATTTCCATTGGCCTGCTGAAAAGCAAAAAGCCGGTCGGCATCCGCGGCATCCGCCGGCCGTAAATGGTCGTAGAATACTCCGCCGATGCCGCGCATCTCGTTGCTCCGGTGCACATTGACAAAATACTCGTCACACCATTGCTTGTATTTCGGATACGCCGCCGGATCAAACGCGTCCATGGCATCTTTAAAACTCCGGTGAAAATGCCGGGCATCCTCCCGGAAGAGATAAAAAGGCGTCAGATCGGCGCCCCCGCCAAACCAGCGGTCGCTGACATGCCCCGCATCGTCGTACAATTCAAAATATCGCCAGTTGGCATGGGTTGTCGGCACATAGGGATTCAGGGGATGGATCACCAGCGACAAACCACAGGCAAACCAGTTCTTCCCCTCGATCTTCAGCTGCGCTCGCATCGTATCCGTCACTTTCCCCCACACCACGGAAGTGTTCACTCCCCCTTTCTCGAAGATGCGGCCGTCGGAAAGAACCCTTGTCTTGCCACCGCCGCCATGTTCGCGCTCCCATTCATCCGTTCGGAAAAGCACCTGGCCATCGAGATCTTCGAGTGCGGCGCAGATCCGGTCCTGAAGACCATGGATAAATCCGATCCAGCGGTCCCGGAAGGACCAGGTCTCGGTCTTTTGCAAGGGATTACCGGGCTGGTTCATATTGATAGTTTTTTACCGTCTCGACAAAGGCGAGGGCGTGCTCCACCGGCACATTGGGAAGGATGCCATGGCCGAGATTGGCGATATAGCCATGCGCGCCTGCATTGCGTCCCGGCCCTCCCGTAAAATCATCCAGCATAGCCCTCACTTCCCGTTCGATCACCGGTATCGGCGACAACAGCTTCGCCGGATCAAAATTCCCCTGTAACGCCACGGTTGGGCCGGCGAGCTTCCTCGCCATTTGCGGCCGGATACACCAATCGATGCCAAGCCCGTTCGCACCCGTTGCGGCCATGCCCTCGAGGCTATGCCAGGCCCCTTTTGCAAAGACGATGGTAAGCACCTCATCTTTTAGTGCAGCGACGATTTGCCGGATATACTTCAGCGACAGCTGTTCAAAATCCTCCGGCCCCAATAATCCGCCCCAGCTGTCAAATATCTGTACCACATCGGCTCCCGCGGCCGCCTGACCCCGAAGATAGGCAATCGTCGTGTCCGTTATCATCTGCAACAAACGGTGCGCCGCCTCCGGCTGCGTATAACAAAAGGCCTTGGCCTCGTCAAAGGTCTTCGATCCCTTCCCCTGGACCATATAGCACAGAAGGGTCCATGGCGCCCCGGCAAAACCGATCAGCGGCACCCGCCCGGCCAGGGTCTTTTTCGTCAACCGCAGCGCATCGAATACATAACCCAGTTTTTCCTCCACATCCGGCAGCGCCAGCCGGTTCAGATCGGCCATTCCCTTGATAGGATCGGGCAGTAACGGCCCCTTCGACTCTACCATCTGCACCTCCATCCCCATGGCCTGCGGGACGACCAGAATATCGGAGAAGATGATCGCCGCATCCACACCGATCTGTTCCACCGGCTGGATAGTTATTTCCGTTGCCAATTCAGGGGTCTGACAACGCTCGAAAAAAGAATATTTTTCTCTGAGGATACGATAATCGGGCAGGTATCGTCCCGCCTGACGCATCATCCATACCGGTGTCCGTTCTGTCTTCTCTCCCCGCAGGGTGCGTAACAATAGATCGTTCTTGAGTGTATTCATACTTTAAAATAGGTGATCATCTCGTGGATCAATACTTCCCTGTCCGGCCGGCTGCTGAGGATCGCTTCCTTCCCCGTCCGTGCCTGTACTGCCGCCGCCGTCGTCCGGCCGATGGCAAAAAGCGCTGTCCTGGGGTTGATCGTATTCACCGAAAAAAAACTTTCCACCGCGCTGGGACTAAAAAACGCGATGCCCGCATATTCGCGTTCCAGGCGGTGTGGCGTCAACAGCGTCCGGTAAACGATCCGCTCCTCGACTCTAAACCCGGCCTGACGCAACAGGGCAGGTAACTCTTCCCGGCGCCGGTCCCCACAAAAGAAAACCACTTGTTTTCCGCCGCCCTCATCGATGTCGGAGTCTTTCGCGCAGGCGCCGATGATCACCTCTGCGAGTTCAGCCGCCGAAGATGCGGTTCCCGCGACGATAGCCGGTCCAAACCGCTCCTCCGCGAGCTTCCGCGTGGCGCCCTCGAGACAAAAGACGGTCCAATCCGGCCCGGCCGCGGACAAGGCTTCCACCGCATGCTGACTCGTAAAAACGGCAATCGTCGCTCCCCCGGGCCAATCGCCCAAAGCAAGGGGTTCGGTGCGGATAAATGCCATTGCATCCAACTGCACACCGGCCGCCGCCGCCAATCGGATCAGCCCGGCCGGCAAGCCCTGGGTCGACAAAACAAATATACCTGGAGTAGCCATGCCTATTCTTTCCCGGGCGCCTTCTTTGCCGCAGATTCCGCAGCGCGAATACCATCGGCAATCGCCCGTCCTCCTGTTTCAAGCAATTCCCCGGCCGCCAGCCGGCCAAGGAGGTCGGCCTTGTCAACGGGGACTATCTTTTCGATCTCGGCTTTCTGTTTTCCGTCAAGAGATAGGATCTGTCCGCTGAAATAGACATCTCCATCCTCGACCTCGGCCAATGCGCTGATCGGAGTGGAACAGCCGCCAAGCAGGGTTCTTAGAAAATCCCGTTCAATGCTGGTGCAAAGCGCGGTATCGGAGTCGTTCAGCGGCTGACAAGCCTGTAAAAGCACGTCTTCGTCGCGGCTGACGACCATGATGGCCCCCTGGGCGGGCGCGGGTAGCATCCAGTCGAGAACCAGACTGTTCTCCGGTCGCAGCCCGATCCGCTCAAGCCCCGCCTGTGCGAAAATAGCCGCATCCCAGCCCTCCTCACTCAATTTTCTGATCCGCGTGTTGACGTTACCCCGCAGATTCTCTATCTGGTGATTGGGATACCGGTGCAGCCACTGGGCCTTCCGGCGGATGCTGCTCGTGGCGACCCTGGCCACGCCTTCCCGATGCCCGAGAAAATCGCTGGAGCTCTTATATACCAGAAGATCATGAACGGGTCCCCGTTTCAATACCGCCGCCTGCTGGAGACCTTCCGGCAACTGCGTGGGAACATCCTTCATCGAATGGACGGCAATATCGATCCTGTCATTGAGAAGGGCGATATCCAGGCTGCGGGTAAACACTCCCGTTACACCCATCTCATATAAGGGGGTCTTGAGGTCGATATCCCCCTCGCTTTTTATCGGCACAAGCACCACGGCAAGACCTTCCTGCTCCAAAAGTTGTTTCACCTGGTTGGCCTGCCAGAGGGCAAGTTCACTCTCTCTTGTGCCTATGCGGATGGGAGTCGGCATTAGCTTCCGATATACTCGTTTATTGCCTGGATATAATGGCAGCCGCCCTGGTTATGCTGGCGCATCCGGGTAGCCATTCCATTGATCACCCGCTGGATCTGCTCGTCTGCGTCGTTGTCGCCTTCGCCGGAGGCAGCTGCCCCGGTAAGCCGGGTGTACAGCGGGTGAGTATGCAGTTCTTTTAATTTTGTTTTGACAGCCTTCAATACGGGAACATGCTTGCGCATCGCATACCATTCCATAAATTCCCCGATATGTTCCGCGATAATGACCCTCGCCTTGGGCACTTCGGCCTCGCGTTTTTGCAGCGTCTCGTCCTTGATCTTCGACAGTTCGTCGACATTGACGAGCGTTACGCCCGGCAGCTGGGCGGCCGCCTTTTCCACATTGCAGGGGATCGAAAGATCGACAACCAGCTTATCCCCCTGCCCTTCGAGATGGGAACACAAAAGCGTAGGCTGCTCGGCGTTAGTGGCTACAAGGATGACATCCGCCTTGCCGGCAAAGACAGGCAACTGCTCCAATGGAGCACAGCCCACACCGGTCTCCGCGGCCAGTTCGGCGGCTCTCGACTCGGTCCGGTTCATCAGAGTGATATTCCGCGTACCCAGATAATCCACCATATTTCGGCAGGTGTTGCGCCCGATCTTCCCGGTCCCGATCAGCAGAATATGCTTATCACCGAGATCGGTAAACCGCTCGCGGATATATTGAATGGCGGCAAAGGACACCGATACGGTCCCGCCGCTAAGTTCGGTCTGATTCTTCACTGACTTCGAAGACTGAAGCACAGCGTTGACAAGCCGCTCGAGAAACGCGCCGACAAACTGCTGCTCCCTGGCGAATTTCACGGCCTGCTTTATCTGCCCGACGATCTCATAATCGCCGAGGATCTGCGAGTCGATACCCGCTCCCACCAGGAAAAGATGCTCTATCGCTTCTGCACCCCTTTTGACATAGGCAATCTCGTTAAAGATCGCATAGTCGCCCTCCGTGGCCGAACACAAAAGACCCGCCAGCTGGCCCGCATCGTCGGCAAACCCGTAGATCTCCGTCCGGTTACAGGTGGAGAGGACAAACAGTTCGGAAAGATGATGAGAAGGTGCGAGAGTGAGGAGATGGGCGTATTGCTCTTCGCTGATGGCAAACCGACCCCGGATTGCAGCATCCGTTTTCTTATAATTGATCCCGACTACGTAAAATTCAGAGATATCAGAGGTCCTTGTGCGCATTCTTACAGCTTGTAGAAATATAGTACGCAAAGTTACCCCCCGCGGTTCCCCCATCACAGTTTTTTATGTCATTAGAATGTCATTTCCCCAAAATGGCTCCCCGATGGCCCAAACCGAATATCTTTGTAGATTATTGTATGACACAAACAGGTAAAAGAGCCATTCTCCTGATGAATCTTGGCTCGCCGGATTCCATTTCCACCGGGGACCTTCATACCTATCTGACGGAATTTCTGATGGACAAACGGGTCATCGATTATCCCTGGCTGTTTCGAAAGATACTCGTCAGCGGGCTGATCGTGCCCTTCCGCGCCAAAAAATCGGCCGAGGCCTATGAGACCATCTGGACAAAGGAAGGCTCTCCGCTCATCGTCCTTACCCGCCAGCTGCAGGCGGCCCTGCAACAACTGGTCGCCGAACCCGTCGAGATCGCCATGCGGTATGGTCATCCTTCCATGGAGGAAGCCTACCAGCGCCTGCTGCAGCGGGAACCGCAGCTCGAAGAGGTCATCGCGATCCCGCTCTACCCGCACTACGCCATGGCCTCGTATGAGACGGCGGTCGAGTATGCGCAGGAGATCCATCGCAGGAAAAAATACTCCTTCCGGTTAACTTTTATAAAGCCGTTCTACAACGATTCCCATTATCTGCAGGCATTGAGCGAACATATCAGGCCCTGGCTGAAACAGCCCTACGATCATATCCTGTTCAGCTACCACGGAGTGCCGGGCCGGCATATCCGGAAATCGGACCCCACGGGCAATCATTGCCTGCAATCGGCCGGATGTTGCGATACGGCCTCGCCGGCGCACGCCACCTGTTATCGTCACCAATGTTTTTCCACAACCCGCGAGATCGTCCGGCTGCTGAATATCCCCGAAGGGAAATACAGCAACTCCTTCCAGTCGAGGCTGGGAAAAGGATGGCTCCAACCCTTCACCGATATCCGCCTGGAAGAAATGCCGAAGGAAGGAATAAAGAAATTACTCATCCTCTGTCCCGCTTTTGTCAGCGACTGCCTCGAGACGCTTGAAGAAATAGCCATGCGCGGTAAAGAAACCTTTCTGGGCGCGGGCGGTGAAGAATATGCGATGATCCCTTGCCTGAATGTCGACTCGCGATGGGTAGACGCGTTGGCGGGATGGGTGGGGGATTATACGGCGGGCGACAAGACGATGATCCTGGATTGATATAAACACGTTCCTATGTTTAATAATTATGTCAAGGCGCTTCACATCATTTTTATCGTTACCTGGTTTAGCGGTCTCTTTTATATGGTGCGGCTCTTCGTCTACCATACCGAGGCAAATGAAAAGCCGGAACCCGAACGGACGATCCTGCAAAAGCAGTTCAAATTGATGATCCGCCGGCTCTGGATGGGGATCACCTGGCCCTCCGCGGTCCTTACCCTCATCTTCGGCCCCTGGATGATGATCCAGATGGGCTCCGTCCCCACCTGGCTCGCCATCAAATTAGGATTTGTCGTCGGACTCTATCTGTATCATTTCTCCCTGCAGGCGATCTATCGCCAGCAAATGAAAGGCATCTTTCGCTTCTCCTCCCAGCAGCTGCGCATCTGGAACGAAGTGGCTACCATCTTCCTTGTCGCGATCGTCATGCTCGTCGTCGTTAAACAGAACCTGAGCTGGGCCTGGGGCCTCCTCGGACTCTTCCTTTTCGTGATCTTGCTGATCAGCGCCATAAAAATTTATAAGATCATCCGGAGCCACTCCAGAAGCGTTAGAAAAAGTGACTAGGTGTAAATTAATGAGCGTCAATGTCTAATTCAGAAGAAGACAAACTATCTCCTCTGAGCTTCATAGCTCGTTGGCTAATTGCTTCGACACTCATGTCAATGAAAAGCGTTCTCTGCCAACGTGTATAATTAAAAGGTTCTCTGCTCAACAATGTAATGAATCTTTCCGCATCTACTGCACCCAACGCGGATACCAGGATATCCAATCCTTTTTGTTTGATTTCGGTGTCAGTTATCTGTATCATAATTTTCAATTTCTTCTATAAAGGCAATCGGCGTAACTACTTTAATTTCAGATTTGGCGGACATTTTCTTCAAAATACGGTCATCGGTTGTAAGGAAATATTTGCAGTCCGCTTCCATCGCACAAGCAACGTGAAGGGCATCCTTTGGATGCAGGCCTTCTGATGCAAATGCTTTTGCCAGAACTAAAACACTGTCGCTCTCCTCGATATCCACTACAGCCAAACTCTTCCATTTTGCGATAACATCTTTTCTCTCTGGAAATGGATTTTCCAGGTTTTCCAAATCAAGAATGTAAGACCAAATCAAGTCAAATTTGCCTTCTTTGATCTTTTGTTGCACATATAACTTCGCGTCGGTTTCTAACTTAACTCTAATGCTTGACTGGCTGTCAAAAGGTCTGTTAAAACAACAATTGTCAAGATATATGCGCATCCTGACAAATTTAATCAAAAAAAGAGTCTATACATCTATAGATCTAAAGGTTAGAAACCCTAAAAAAAGACAACCCTCCCGGTCATTGACCGGGAGGGTTCATTGTCCTCCGGGGTAAAAAAGGTGGTTCTCCGGACTTGAACTTTTTAAAAAGGTAATTCAGGAATTGAAATCTTACAGCCTGGTGTGCTTGTCGAACGGGTTTTTTGCAAGGTAATATCAGAGATTAAAAACGGGATGGCTACGGATCTCCATTGAATAAGGTAGTTCGTTACACGGAATAAGGAAAAAGTTGGGGTGAAACCGGCCGGGAGGACTAAAATCCGTCTTAAAGGACTTGCCGCCAATGGCGGCTAGGGGAAATTTAAAAGGAAGGGGAGTAGGAATACCCCCCTTTTTAACCCCTAAACCCTAAACCGTAGAAAGAGTTAGAATTGCTTCTGTATAAATTGTCGGATGTTGACCATCCGTTTGTATCGCGTTTCTGGAAGAATAGTATCCAGAAATTATGCCAAAACCCGGAAATGTGGATAACTCCGAAGACAGGGGTGGCTTTTTAAATCGGTTTAGCAGGCTTTTGGCAATCCTTTAACATTTCCCTCCGCGGCCCTTGATCAAAGATAATTCGTTCGCCTGCCGCCAGCCTTCCAGTCGTTTTTTCGTAAATTTGCGTCCCCAATAGCCGGCCCAGGGGGCCGGCAACCCCCCGCACCCGCATAATTTATTTATTACATTATTACATGGCCAACAAGTACAAGGAATACCAGCAGTTGAATCTACCCGCCATTAGCCAGGATATGCTGGCAAAATGGGAAGCAGAACGGGCATTCGAAAAAAGTGTGGAATTAAGGGAAGGCGCCACCCCATTTGTGTTCTACGAAGGCCCCCCCAGCGCCAATGGCCTCCCCGGTATCCACCACGTCATTAGCCGTACCCTCAAAGACCTCGTCTGCCGCTATAAAACCATGAAAGGCTTCCAGGTAAAACGCAAGGGCGGCTGGGATACCCATGGCCTGCCCGTAGAACTGGGCGTCGAAAAAATGCTGGGCATCACCAAGGAAGATATCGGTAAAAAGATCTCCGTCGCCGAATACAACGAGACCTGCCGCCGGGAAGTCTTGAAATACAAGGATAAATGGGACGAGCTAACCCGCCGGATGGGCTATTGGGTAGACTTGAAGAATCCTTATATCACCTTCGAAAGCAACTATATAGAGACCCTTTGGTGGATACTCGCCCAGCTTTATGACCAGGGCCTTCTCTACGAAAGCATCAGCATCCAACCCTATTCCCCCGCCGCCGGCACCGGCCTTAGCTCTCATGAACTCAACCAGCCCGGCTGCTACAAGGACGTAAAAGACACCACCGTCGTGGCCATGTTCAAGGCAACCCGCGACAAAAAAAGCGAATTCCTCTTCAAACTTGCCGGCGACGACGAGGTCTTTTTCATGGCCTGGACGACTACCCCCTGGACCCTGCCCTCCAATCTGGGGCTCACCGTCGGTCCGAAGATCGACTACGCTCTGGTGAAGACATTCAATCCCTATACACATCTCCCCATTAACGTCATCCTCGCAAAGGCATTGATCGGCAAGTACTTCAAGCCCGAAGGCGAGAATGGCGATTTCGTCGGCTTTACCCCCGATACCAAGGTCCTTCCCTGGAAGATCCTGGGTGAATTCAAAGGCCGTGACCTCGAAGAGATCCGCTACGAACAGCTCCTGCCTTTCGAAGCCAACAGCCCCGAAGTGGCCGGCGGCGACCCCTTCCGCGTCATCCCCGGCGACTTTGTAACCACCGAAGACGGTACCGGCATCGTCCATACCTCCCCCGCCTTCGGCGCCGATGACTACAAAGTGGGTCAGAAGTATAATATAGGTATCCTGGTGATGGTCGACAAACAGGGAAAGTTCCTGGACGGCCTCGGCGAATTCAGCAACCGCTATGTAAAAAACTACAAAGACGACCCCAACTATGCCGATGTCAACGTCGACATCTGCGTAAAACTCAAAAAAGAGAACCGCGCCTTCCGCATCGAGAAATACGAACATACCTATCCACACTGCTGGCGCACCGACAAACCCGTTCTCTATTACCCGCTTGACGCCTGGTTCATCCGCACCACCGCCCTCAAGGACCGGATGGTCCAACTAAATAAGACCATCAATTGGAAACCCAAATCCACCGGAGAAGGCCGTTTCGGCAACTGGCTGGAAAATATGGTCGACTGGAACCTCAGCCGCAGCCGTTACTGGGGTACCCCTTTACCCGTTTGGCGAACGGATGAAGAAGACCCCGCAATACGCGAAGAGCTTTGCATCGGGAGCATCGCCCAGCTCCAAACAGCCCTGAAGGCCTCCGTTAAAGCCGGCTTCATGACTCCCGAAAAAGGGGAGACCGAAGACGCCTATATCCAAAAGCTTACGGCCGATCTACATAAACCCTATGTCGACGGGATCGTCCTCGTCAGCAAGACCGGCAAACCCATGAAACGGGTTGCCGACCTCATCGACGTCTGGTTCGACAGCGGCGCCATGCCCTATGCCCAATGGCATTTTCCCTTTGAAAATAAGGAGGTTTTTGCCCAAAACTATCCCGCCGACTTCATCGCGGAAGGCGTCGACCAAACCCGCGGCTGGTTCTATACCCTCCATGCCCTCGGCGCCCTGTTAAAGGAATCCGTCGAGAGCACACTCAAAAAGGCCGGCATCTATCCGGCCGACGGCGACACCCGTTACCCGGGCCTCGCTTATAAAACCGTCGTTTCCAACGGCCTGGTGCTGGATAAAAACGGCAATAAGATGTCCAAACGCGTCGGCAATGTCGTCGATCCCTTCGAAACCATCGGGAAATTCGGTGCCGACGCCACCCGCTGGTACCTCATCACCAATGCCTCCCCCTGGGAAAGCATGAAGTTCGATCTCGATGGCATCCGGGAAGTCCAGCGAAAATTCTTTGGTACCTTATATAATACGTACCAGTTCTTCGTCCTCTATGCAAACGTCGACGGCTTCACCTTCAAGGAAGCCTATGTCCCACCGGCCGAACGGCCGGAGATCGATAGCTGGATCCTTTCCTCACTCAACAGCCTCGTTGCCAAGGTGAACGACAGCCTCGACGACTATGAGCCCACCGTCGCCGGCCGGCTGATCGAAGACTTCCTCGACGAACATCTCAGCAACTGGTACGTCCGCCTCTGCCGCCGCCGCTTCTGGAAAGGGGAATACGAACACGACAAGATCTGCGCCTATCAGACCCTGTACGAATGTCTCGAAACCCTCAGCCGCCTCATGGCGCCCATCTCGCCGTTCTTCGCCGACTGGCTCTTCGGCAATCTCAACGCGATCACCGGCCGGATAAAAGCGGACTCCGTCCACCATGCCGACTTCCCCACCCCCAACGCCGGCTTTATCGATTTACCGCTGGAAGAAAGGATGCAACTTGCCCAGGATGCCTCATCGCTGATCCTGAGTCTGCGCAAAAAGGTAAATATCAAGGTTCGCCAACCCTTGCAAAAGGTGCTGATCCCCGTCCTCAATCCCGGAATGAGCCATCAGCTGCAAAAGGTGGAAGATTTGATAAAGGCCGAGGTCAACATCAAGGAGATCAAATACCTGGACGGAAGCGACGGATTCATAAAAAAGAAGATAAAGCCGAACTTCATCGCACTCGGTAAAAAGCTGGGCGCAAAAATGAAGGCCGTCAGCACAGCCCTAAGTCAGTTTTCTCAGGAGGACATAGCGAAATTGGAAAAAGAAGGTGATATTACTTTATTTATTGATAAAGAACCCATAATATTGTCTATCCAAGAAGTAGATATCACCAGTGAGGATATCCCGGGCTGGGTAGTGGCAAATAAAAATGCGCTCACTGTCGCCCTGGATGTAACAGTTACTCCGGCACTGGCCCAGGAAGGCAATGCCCGTGAGTTCGTTAATCGCATCCAAAAAATCCGGAAAGACAATGGCTATAACCTGACCGACAGGATCCTGGTTAAAGTAGCAGACGTACCCTCCCTTACAGATTCCTTGACCCAATTTAATGACTATATTTGTGCGGAAATTTTGGCAGATTCCATCGAATTGGTGAAGGAACCCGCGAATGGCACTGAAATTGAAGTGAATGATATTCTCTTAAAAGTGTTCGTCACTAAAAAAGCCTAACTGTATGGCAACCAAGAAGAAACTGGCAAAACCAGCCGGTAAGAAGACCGTAAATGTCAAGAAAGTAGCCCCGGCTAAAAAAACGGCGTCAAAATCTGTCCACTCGTCAGGTGGAAGCAAGGCCGCAAAAAAAGCCCCGGTGAAGAGTATTGCTAAACCGGCCGCTAAAAAGGTTGCCCCGTCAGCATCGGCCAAAAAATCCCCTCCCTTGCCAACAAAAAAATCAGCTGTATCCAGTACTTCTAAGCCTGCAGCAAAGAGCCATGCTACCACAACCCCTATTTCGAAGGTAACCGCCCCTGTAACAAAAGCGCAGCAAGCCCAGGCAGCCGCAAAACCGGCTACCCCCGCTCCGCCCCTTGGCAAAGCGGTAGCCACCGCCCTCCCTACACCTCCACCCTTGACGTCGAGACCGGAAGTAAAAAAACCGGCCCCTCCCGCCAAACCGGTAAAGGTGGTTATCCCGGAAATAAAAACAAAAACAGTTCGCAAATACGAACCGGAATTCACAAAATCAGTATTAGACACCCCACAAGAAGAACAAACTGGACCCACTATGAGATACAGCGACGCAGAACTTGGAGAATTCAGGGATTTGATCAATCGCAAACTGGATGCGGCAAAGAAGGAATTGGCCTACCTCCAGGGGTTGATCACGCGCAAGGACGAAATGGGCGGCGATAACGATGACGCCCGCTACATGACCATGGAAGATGGAAGCATGAGCATGGAAAGAGAACAGCTCAGCCAGATGGCCAGCCGCCAGATCACTTTTATCGACCACCTGGAGAAGGCTATCATGAGAATCGAGAACAAGACCTATGGTATTTGCCGGGTTACCGGTAAACTGATCGATAAAGCCAGACTTAGAGCCGTTCCACACGCAACCTTGAGTATCGAGGCAAAACAGATGATGAATAAATAAGGTTAGGATACCTTCTTTAGTTCTTCCCTTGACTTTTGTATCCAGTGCTGATTGGCCCGCCTTTCCCTGGAACTAAGGTGACGTCCCTCCTTTACTATGCCCCCAGGCACTCCCTGGGCTTCACTCTCACGGCCTTCCCGCTGCAGAAAAAGCCCTTCTGCAACGCCGGCGTATACCCGATCGATCGCCTCCTCCGCCCACCCATTCATCCTGAAATGTCACCGCGGATGGATATCGCCAGATTCTCCGGGAAAGAAAATGCTATATAGCATCTTCAAACCCACAACTGCTTATGCCCCGCATCCTCATAGCCTTGCTGCTGCTGACGGCATCTTTCATCGGTTACTCCCAGCCAAACCCCTCGACAAAAGCCAATTTCCAGGCCGCTGCCCGCTTCTCGCCAAAAAAGCTGGACAAGATGGTCTTTACCACCCAGGTGGACGCCCACTGGCTGAAAAAAACCACCCGCTTCTGGTACATGTACGAAACAACAGAAGGCAAGAAATGGTATATCGTCGATCCGCTCAAAGCCGAGAAAAAGACCCTATTCGACAACGATAGACTGGCCGCAGCCATCTCCCGCATCGTAAAAGATCCTTTCGAAGCAAAACATCTCGGCCTGGACAGCATGCGCTTTATAAAAGACGAGAATTGGATCCAGTTCGAAGTGAAAAGCTCCGAGACCCTGCATAAAGAAAACTCCAAAAAAGACTCCACCGCAAAAAAGATCTACTACTTCGAATACAATCTCCTCGACGGCACCCTCAACGAACTCACCGGCTACAAAAAACCCAAACGCAAACCATCCTGGGCGAATATCTCCCCGGACAGCAACACCATCGTCTTCGGCCGCCACTTCAACCTGTTCTGGATGGACAGGGCCAACTACGAAAAAGCATTGAAGAATGAGGACGACAGCACCATCGTAGAACACGCGCTTACAACCGACGGCGTGGAGAACTACAGCTATCACGGCAACGGCGTGCAGGGCGGCGGCGGAGAGACGAATGTCGACAAGGAAAAGAATAAGAACAAACGCAAACCCGCGCAACTGTTCTGGAGCCCGGATTCCAAACACTTCGCCATGTCACGCTCGGATATGCGGAAAGTAAAAGACCTCTGGGTCATCAACTCGATCGCCGATCCCCGGCCAACGCTCGAGACCTATAAATACATGATGCCCGGCGACAAAGAAGCGCCCATCGAACAACTGCTCGTCTTCGACATGACGACACATACCCGCCAGGTAGTCAGCGCCGCGGAATTCAAGGACCAGGATGTCGCCATCTGGTCCGCGCCCACCCAGGAACGCCGCCGTGATGACGATTATCGCATCCAATTTTGGTTGGGAACCGCATCCCGGTTCTATTTCACCCGTACCAGCCGTGACCTCCATCGCATCGATGTCTGCGCCGTAACCGTCGGCGACTCCATCGCACAGCCCCTGATAAAAGAACGCTTAAACACCTATGTCGAGGTCCGTCGCCTGGGACTCGTGAATGAAGGCCGGGAACTCGTCGAATGGAGCGAACGCGATGGCTGGGCCCACTTCTATCTTTATGACGGCGCCGGAAAACTCAAGAATCAGATCACCAGCGGTCCCTTCCATTGTGAGGATATCGTAGGCATCGATGACAAAAAGCGCACCCTCTATTTTACCGCCGCCGGCAGAGAGCCCGGCGAGAATCCCTACTATGTACATCTGTATAAAGTCGGTTTGGACGGCAGCGGACTCACCCTGCTCGACAACGGCAACTTTGATCACGCAGTCAACATGGATGACGACCAGCAGTACTATGTCGACAATTTCTCGCGGGTGAACACCGTGCCGAAATCGGTTCTCTATAACAGCAGCGGCCACAAGATCATGGACCTCGAGACCGCCGATCTCAGCTCGCTCTTCGCCGCCGGCTACAAATTCCCGCAGCCGTTCACCGTGAAGGCCGACGACGGCATCACCGATCTCTATGGGGTCATGTACAAACCCTTCAACTTCGACAGCACAAAAAAATATGCCCTGATGGAATATGTCTACCCCGGTCCGCAGACAGAATCCGTCAATGCAGCCTTCAGCCGGTCGATGGACCGCGTCGATCGCCTCGCACAGCTGGGCATGGTCGTCGTCACTATCGGCAACCGCGGCGGCTCCCCCTCCCGCAGCAAATGGTATCATAACTACGGTTACGGAAACCTGCGCGACTATGGCCTTCCCGATAAAAAAGCCGCGGCCGAACAGTTGGCCGACCGGTATTCATTCATCGATGTCAATCGCGTAGGTATCCACGGTCACAGCGGTGGCGGCTTTATGAGTACCGCCGCGATGCTGGTCTATCCCGATTTCTTCAAGGTGGCCGTTTCCTCTTCGGGCAACCACGACAACTCCATCTATAACCGGTGGTGGTCCGAGAAACACCATGGGGTCCGGGAAATGGTCAGCGACAAAGGCGACACCAGCTTTCTCTATTCCATCGAGAAGAATGCCGACCTCGCAAAAAACCTGAAAGGGCATCTGCTGCTTTCCACCGGCGACATCGACAACAATGTACATCCGGGAAATACTATCCGGGTGGTGAATGCATTGATAAAGGCCAATAAACGCTTCGACCTCGTCCTGCTGCCGGGACAGCGCCATGGATATGGCGACATGACCGAATATTTCTTCTGGCGCATGGCAGACTATTTCTCCCGCTATCTCATCGGGGACGAATCGGCCCGGCCCGTAGCCATCGAAGAGATGGATCGCGAACAGGAACAGGTGGGGAATAAAGGCGCCGCTGAAAGCCGCGAAGGTCGCCGCAACCCGGACACCGAAGAGGAAGACGATGACGATTGGGATTAGGCCGGACTACTTGACCTCCTGCATCTCGACCAGCTTCCTGTAAAAGCCGCCGCGGGCCATCAGTTCGTCGTGAGTGCCCCTTTCGACGATCCGGCCTTTCTGCAGCACGATGATCTCATCGGCATGCCGGATAGTGCTCAACCGGTGAGCGATGACGATGCTCGTCCGGTGTTCCATCATTTTATAGATGGCATCCTGTACAAGGCGTTCGCTTTCGGTATCGAGCGAAGAGGTCGCCTCGTCGAGAATAAGGATGGGCGGGTTTTTCAGCAACGCCCGCGCGATCGTCAACCGCTGGCGTTCGCCGCCGCTGAGCTTGCTGCCGCGGTCGCCGATATTGGTTTGGTATCCTTCTTCTTTCTGGATGATAAACGTATGCGCATTCGCGATCTTTGCCGCCTGCTCGATCTCCTCCGGCGTCGCATCGGGCTTGCCGAGTGCAATATTGGCGGCGATGCTGTCATTGAACAGGATCGGCTCCTGGGTTACGATGCTCATCTGCTCGCGCACCGTCTTTAGCGAATAGTCTTTTATGTTGATCCCGTCGATCAGCAGTTCACCCCCCGTCACATCGTGAAACCGGGGCACCAGGTCGGCCAGCGTCGATTTGCCCGCACCGCTGCTGCCCACCAACGCCACGGTCTTTCCCTTCTCGATCACCAGATCGATCCCTTCCAGGATACCCGCATCCTCATACGAAAAGGAGACACCCCTGAATTCTATCCTGTCGCTGAAAACTTCCAGCTTCCGCGCTCCCGGATCATCCTTTATCGACACCGTTGCTTTCAACAGGTCTTCCACCCGTTCCATCGCGGCGGCGCCCCGCTGGATATTGAACATCGAGGTCGACAGGTTCTTTGCCGGGTTGATCAACAAACCGAAAATGGCGATATAGGTCATCAGGTCGCCCCCGGAGAAGCCCTGTCCGTGGGTACGAAAGATCAACATCCCGCCATAGTACAGAATGATCGTCAGGATAACGATCCCCAATGTCTCCGTCAACGGGGACGCGAGGTCCCGCCGTGCATTCATCTTATTGCGGATATGAAAGAGATTGTCGTTGATCTGGACAAACTTCTTGCGCAACAGCGATTCCGCGCCAAACCCTTTGATGATCCGGATGCCGCCCAGCGTCTCATCGAGAACGGAAAGACTCTCCCCAAGCCGGATGGAAGCATCTTTCGACTGACGCTTGAGCGTCCGGCTGATCCGGCCGATAAGGAATCCCGTCACGGGCAGCAGGATCAACAGAAACAGCGAAAGCCGGGGACTGAGATAGATCATGTACGCGAGATAGCCGATGATGGTCAGCGGGTCCTTGATCAACCCTTCCAACGTACTGACGACCGAGGATTCGATCTCATAGATATCGTTGGTCATTCGCGAAATAAGATCACCCTTCCGTCGTTCGGTAAAATAGCCGATCGGCAGCGCAAGGATCTTCTCATATACATCATTTCGTAAAAAAGTGATCGTCGCACTCCGGATAGGAGAAGAGATATAGGATGACCAGTAATAAAAAAGATTCTTCAGGATCGTGCTGAGGACGATCAGGAAGCAGATGACCAGCAGGGCCGTGGACCTGTCGGAATGCCGGATCACCTCGGCAAGCACATCCTTCAATCCGCCGATCGCGTTGGTATTGAGGGTTACAGCCTGTCCCTTACCCCCTCCTTCATTGTTGAAAAGGATGGAGAGAAAGGGACTGAGCATGCCAAGGGAGATCAGCCCGAAGACAATGGAAAGGATATTAAAGATCATATACACCACGATCTTGCCTTTGTATCTGGACAGGTAGTGTAAGATCACCGAGAACTTCTTCATGCTGAAATCCGTAAATTTGGGGCAAATTTAGCAGTAATATTGATAAGTCGCAGATTTTAGACGTTAAACCGTTTAAGGCGCGATTAAAGCGTTTAAGGCGCGTAAACAGCGAAAAGTATATGCAAGAAGGAAAAAGACAAAAACAAGTAAGCGCCCTGCTGCTGCAGGAACTAAGCGATATCTTCCAACGCCTGGGCCTGAGTATGATCGATGGGGGCCTGATCTCTCTCACAGCCGTCAAGGTCACACCCGATCTGCTGGAAGCCAGGGTCTATCTCAGTTTCTTCCAGGTAAAAGACGTTCCCGCCACGATGAAGAAGATCGAGGACAAGGCCTGGGAGATCAAACGGGACCTGGCCGCCCGCGTAAAGCAACAACTGCGCCGCATCCCGACGATCGACTGGTTCCATGACGACACCCTCGAACATGCCGATAAAATGGAAGAACTCTTCCGTAAAATAAAGGCCGAACGCCCCGCAGGCAGCGACAACCCGGATGGCAGCGACAACCCGGATGGCAGCGCCAACTCCAATGGCAGCGCCAACTCCGCCGGAACGAACGACAACCCCGATGGAAAGGAGGGGCCGCAATGAATTTCCTCTTCGCCTGGCGATATTTTCGTGCAAAGAAATCTACCAATGCGATCAATATCATCGCCTGGGTAAGCGTGTCGGCCATCGTGGTCGGCGCCGCATCCCTGATCCTCGTACTGAGTGTGTTCAATGGTTTCGAAGACCTCGTAAAATCACTTTACACAAGCTTTTATCCCGATATAAAGGTTTCTCCCATCAGTGGGAAAAATCTTACCCTTACCGCCGACCAGATAAAAAAGCTCCGGTCCGTAAATGGGGTCGGCGCCCTATCCCTCGTAGCCGAGGATAAGGGTATCCTGGAGAACGAAGGCGCTTGGGTGCCCGCCTATATAAAAGGGGTGGACGCGAACTATACAAAGGTCAGCGGGGTAGGCCAGACACTCGAAAGAGGAAAGTTTGAGACCGGTACCGGTGATCATCCCCAGGCCATCCTCGGCTCGGGCATCGCCAACACCCTCGGAGTGGAAGCCGAAAAAGAACTGCTGCCGCTCGGCGTCTACCTCTTCCGCCGGGGAAGCAAAGACTATAGCGCCGATCCCATGGCGTCCATGAACCATGAAGCCCTGGCCACCTCCGGCATGTTTCGTATCCAGCAGGATTTTGACGAACACTACGTGATCACAAATATCGAATTTGTCAAACGAATGGTGGGTTTGGGACCCAACGAATACAGCGGGGCGGAACTTTCCGTCACCGATCCGGAACAGGCCCCCGTTATCAAACAGGCCATCACACAACTCCTCGGCGCCGGCTACAAGGTGCAGACCCGTTACGAACAGAACCAAAGTCTTTATAATGTCATGGGAACAGAGAAATGGGTTATTTATATCGTGCTGTCCCTCATTCTCATCGTGGCTGCATTTAATATGGTAGGGGCATTGACCATGCTCGTATGGGAAAAACAAAAAGACATTCATGTGCTGAAAGCGTTGGGCGCCAATAATGGAATGATCCAGCGCATCTTCCTGACCGAAGGCCTGCTGCTGGCGCTGATGGGTGGGATAGGGGGGATCCTGCTGGCCGTCATCGTCTGTGTCCTGCAGATAAGATACAAGCTCATTCCCTTGCAGGGCGGCTCCTTTCTGATCGACTATTATCCGGTAAAACTCGTTGCAACCGATTTTCTTCTGGTGCTGTCCACGATCGGTGTCATCGCCTTGCTGGCCTCCTGGCTGCCCGCGCGAAGGGCCGCCGCGGAACCCATCGCCCTTAAATGAAAAACGGCCCATCGGGCCGTTTTTCATTTGTCGTAAAATTCATCTTAGTAATCTCCCAGGGTCTCCGGCAACTGCGCCAGCGCTTTTTTCAGCTGTTCGTCATTCGGCGCAACCCCATGCCAATGGTGATCGTTTTCCATGAAATCGACACCCTTGCCCATGATCGTATGCATCATGATGGCGATGGGCTTACCCTGACCCGTAAGACTCCTCGCCTTATCGAGCGTCGCAATAACCTCATCCATATCATTGCCGTTCATCTCCAGGGTATTCCAGCCAAACGCATCGAATTTGCTGTGGATATTCATCAGATCCATGACGGATTTTGTCGTCCCATCGATCTGCTGACCGTTCCAGTCGACCGTCGAGATCAGATTGTCTACCTTTTTGGCCGCCGCAAACATGATGGCCTCCCAGTTCTGCCCCTCGTCCAATTCCCCATCTCCATGTAGAGAGTACACAATATTTTTATCGTTATTGAGTTTTTTGCTCAGGGCAGCGCCAATGGCGACACTCATTCCCTGACCCAGCGATCCGCTCGCTACCCTGATCCCCGGCAAATGTTCGTGGGTGGTAGGATGCCCCTGGAGCCGGGAATTGATCTTGCGGAACGTGGACAGTTCTTTGATATCGAAATAACCGGATCTGGCCAGTGCCGAATAGAATACAGGAGAAATGTGACCGTTTGATAAAAAGAAAACGTCTTCATTCTTGGCATCCATATGGAAAGCAGGATCGTGCTTCAGTACTTTGAAATACAATGCGGTGAAGAAATCAGCACACCCGAGCGAACCACCCGGATGCCCACTTGCGGCGCCATGAACCATTCTTACGATATCCCTTCTGATCTGCGAAGCGATTGCTTTTAATTCTGCCATATGTATTGATTTATTGATTCCTTTTTTGACAAATCTAAAGGTTTTTTACCATGTCGATTGATCCATTTTTGTCCGATTGTTTGGAGTCATTAAACTTTTGTATTATCTTTCAGTCCCAGTCTCCCTTGGTACGCAACTTCTTGCCTGACCCTTGACCCGCAATCTCCGCAGAACACCCAGGCCTAATCTTTGCAATAGAGTTTGTCGTATATAGAATGCATTAATAAAGAATTCCTATTTTTGTTCACGAATCAAAATCAGACGGATGTTTGATGTTCTACTTTCGATAGCTATTTCCTTTACCGTTACCTTTCTCGCCATCCCGGCCGTTATCAATGTGGCGGAAATGAAAAAGCTATTCGATATGCCCGACGCCCGGAAAGTACATCATGCCCCCATCACCCCTCTTGGCGGGATAGGCATCTTCGCCGGCTTCATCTTCGGCAGCCTGCTTACTTTACACTTTAGTCAATTTGCTGATCTTCAGTATTATATAGCAGCGGCCTTTGTTATTTTCTTCCTCGGGTTAAAAGACGATATCCTCGTCATCTCCCCGGTAAAGAAATTTATCGGCCAGGTGCTTGCTGCGTTCATCATCATCTACTACGGGAATATCCAGATCCGCAGCATGCATGGATTCCTCGGATTATATCAGTTACCCGAAATGTTTAGTCTGCTGCTCACCTATTTTGCCGTTATAGTGGTGATCAATTCCTTCAACCTCATCGACGGGGTTGACGGTCTCGCAGGCAGCCTCGGTCTCTTATCGACCGTTGTCTTCGGCGTCTATTTCCTGTACGTCGGATTGTCGCCCTATGCCGTGATCGCTTTTTCACTCGCAGGCAGCCTCCTGGCTTTCCTGATCTTTAACTTTCAACCGGCAAAGATCTTCATGGGAGATACCGGCTCGCTGCTGGTCGGGACCATCAACGCGATCCTCGTCATCAAATTCATCAACGTCGCCAATACAGCCGATGTGTCGTTCCCGATCCCCGCATCCCCGGCCGTAGGCTTCACCATCCTGATGATCCCGCTCCTCGATACCCTAAGGGTTTTCGGCATCCGGATCCTCCACCGCCGCTCCCCCTTCAGCCCCGACCGGAATCATATTCACCATCTTCTGCTCGACCGCGGATTCTCCCATCGGGCCATCACACTCACGCTCGTAACCGTTAACTTCCTGATGATCGTCGCCGTATTCCTGGGCCGGTCACTCAATGTCACCTACCTCCTTGCCGGCGTATTCCTGATCTTCTTTTCCCTGATCGCCGCAATCTACTATCTGCTTCCCGGCCCCCGGCTTTTTGTCGCAAAGACGGCTCAGGAAGAGAATGCTCAGTTAACGAAAGCTTCCCAATTGGTATCCCTGAAAAAAGACTCGATTTTGGAGCAAAACAATTGATCTTTTGACGTAGGTTTGCAAGGTTGTTAATCAATCATCTATGTCAGACGATCTGGAACTGATCCTGGAAGATACCCGGGATAATATGCAAAAGGCCCTCAATCACCTTGAATCTGAACTGATTAAGATAAGAGCGGGGAAGGCTAGCCCGCAGATGGTGGAAGGTCTCACCGTCGATTATTACGGCAGTCCCACCCTGTTGAACCAGGTAGGCAATATCTCCGTAATGGATGCCCGCACCCTGACCATCCAACCCTGGGAAAAGAACATGCTCCAGCCCATCGAACGGGCGATCATAAATGCCAACCTGGGCGTTACACCCCAGAATGACGGCAATATCATCCGCCTGTTCATGCCCCCCCTGACGGAAGAAAGAAGAAAAGAGTTTGTCAAACGGGCCGGCGGCGAAGGCGAACAATCCCGCGTGGCGATCCGCAGCATCCGCCGCGACGCGATCGAACAGATCAAGAAATTGCAAAAGGACGGCCTGAGCGAGGATGAAGCAAAAGATGCCGAAAAAGAGATCCAGGAGATCACTGATAAACATATTTCCCTGGTTGAAAAACACCTGGCAGCAAAAGAAAAAGAGATCATGTCGGTCTGACCAGTGATCCTCCCTCTGAAACTCCCCTTTCAATTCAACAAGCACCTCCTCAACCTGTCGCAAGGATAGGAGCGATCCTCGATTGGCCGGTACGACCGGCAACTGGGTAATTCCGGCTAGCCCCGGCGTATACTCACGGAACTCAACGACATTCATGTTGTAAATCTTCTTTCATAACTAAAAACAACTATCATGGGAATGCTAAAAGAGTTCAAAGATTTTGTCATGCGCGGCAACGTCCTCGATCTTGCCGTTGCTGTTGTTATTGGTGCAGCCTTCGGCGCGATCGTTTCGTCGCTTGTCGAACATGTTATCACTCCGTTGCTGCTGGCCCCGGCGCTAAAAGCGGCGAACCTGGATAACATCGATAAACTGGCCTGGGGAGCCGTGAAATACGGCAGCTTCCTTTCGGCCACCATCAAATTTATCATCATTGCCTTCATCCTCTTCCTCATCGTAAAATTTTTCAAATCGCTGGAAAAGAAATCCGTACCCCCCGCCGCCGCACCTTCGTCCACCGAAAAACTGTTGGCGGATATCCTCGACGAGCTCAAGAAACGCCCCTAAAATAAAACTACCCGTTGCCAGCCCGGCAGGGCTGGCAACATTTTTGTTAAGTTCACACTTATAAAAACTGACGCATTATGTTGAAGAATTGTGCCCTCAACTTTCTTATCCTTTGCCTTTTCGTATTTGGAGCTACCAACCTGTCACAAGCCCAGAACAGAGCAGAGAACCTGCACGACGCAGTCAGCGGCGCCGTCATAACAAAGGATCCGAACGATACCACAAAACAGACCTGGAAAACGGGCGGCCTGCTCAGTCTCACATTTAACCAGGCCGCATTGAGCAACTGGTCCGCCGGCGGTGATAAATCCGCCCTCTCCCTCAATGCCCTCGTCAACCTTTACGCTTTTTATGTCGACGGCCGTCGCAGCTGGGATAACTTCCTCAACATCCAGTATGGCATCGCCAATACAACCAGCCTCGGCACTCGTAAAACGACCGATATCTTCAACGTCACCTCCAAATATGGCTACGACGTGGGAAAAAAGCTGTACCTCACGGGCCTCTTCGACTTTCGCACCCAGTTCTCTCCCGGCTATAACTATCTCGACGCAAACACAAAAGTGTTGACCTCGGACCTCTTTGCGCCGGCCTATCTGCTCCTCTCTCTCGGGATGGACTATAAGCCAACCAATAATTTTTCCTTCTTTCTGTCCCCGGCCACGATCCGGGAGGTGCTCGTCAGCAACGACTCCCTGGCCGCCGTCGCCGCTTTCGGCGTGGACAGCGGTAAGAAATCCCGGTTCGAATTCGGCGCCTACGCTTCGATCAATTACACCACCCCGCTGAACAAATCCGCCGTCTACACCGGCAGACTCGATCTCTTCTCCGACTACCTCAATCACCCGCAGAATGTCGCCCTGTATATGACCAATGTCCTCACCGTCAAAGTGACGACCCTGATCAGCATGAACTTTGCGCTCACCCTGATCTATGACGACCGCATCAAATCGGTCAAAGCCGACGGCACCGCCGGAGGCCCCGCCCTCCAGCTGCAGGAAGTATTGGGGGTCGGCTTCGCCTACAAATTCGCGCATAAGACCCGGAAGCCCATCACCCCGGCGCTGGCGCAATAGTCGGGACAACTTGGGGAAAACCCCGCCCCCCTTTCCCGGGGAAAAAGCTATTTTCGTTGGGTTATGACCAATTATCAGATCAAGCTACCTCAATTCGAAGGCCCTTTCGACCTCCTGCTCTTCTTCATCGAAAGAGACGAGTTGGATATTTACAATATTCCCATTCATAAGATCATTCAGGACTTTCTCTCCTTCATCCATGGAGAGGGAGCCCTGAATATCGAACTGTCAAGCGAATTCATCCTCTTCGTATCCACCCTCATGCGGATAAAGGCAAAAATGCTCCTGCCCCGCAAAGAACTGGATGCCCAGGGCAACGAGATCGATCCCCGGCAGGAACTGATCGATAAACTGCTCGAATACAAACGCTACAAGGAAGCTGCGGCGACCCTGGCCGAAATGGAAGCCATCCGCCACCTCATGGTCCGCCGGGGCAACCTCCAGAAAGAACTCTCACACATCGGCGAAGAAGCCGGCGAAGGCACCGAGATCCAGGCGATCACCCTCTTCAAATTGATGAAGACCTTCGAACGCCTCATGCAAAAGATCCAGCAGCGCCAGAACAAACCCGTACACACCGTCGTACAATACAACTATACGATGGAGGGTAGCCGAAAACATATTCTCACGAGCATCCGCGAACATCGGACCATGTCTTTCGAGAAACTGTTCGATATCTGTCACGACCGGCTGCATGCCATCTTCCTGTTCCTTTCCATGCTGGAACTGGTGCAGTTGAACTACATGAATATCCTCATCGGCGAAGGCCGGAATAATTTTATCGTTGAATTCAATCCCGAAAAACCGGAAGACCCCCTCGAAGACGCAACTCTCACCGGCGAAGCACCCGGACCCGGGCCTGATGACGAAGGCCCGGAAAACGGCAATGGCCCGGGCGGCCTTTTCCCGGGCTTTCTAAACGCATCAGCAAACTAGGGCTCATATGGAAACCATATACCATCCCTCGGCCGAACGCGGCCATGTGAACTTCGGCTGGCTCGACAGCCATCATTCTTTTAGCTTCGGTAACTGGCACGACCGGGACAAAGTGAATTTCGGCGCATTGCGTGTGCTCAACGACGACGTCGTAAAAGGCGGAAAAGGGTTTGATGACGATCAGCACGAGAACATGGAGATCATCTCCATTCCCCTGAAGGGCGCGCTCTCCCACAAAGATAGTACGGGCACCGAAGGCATCGTCTATACCGGCGACGTCCAGATCATGAGCGCCGGCAGCGGCATCAGCCATTCCGAATACAACGCTTCGCACTACGATAATGCCAACTACCTGCAGATCTGGATCTTTCCAAAACAGCCCGGCATCCGCCCCCGTCACGATCAACGGTCCTTTCACGCCGATGACCGCAAAGACAAATGGCAGATCATCGTAAGCCCCCGCGCCGAAGACCACGCACTCTGGATCAACCAGGATGCCCGTCTCGCGCTTACCCGGCTCAGCGCAGGCAAGGCGCTGGTCTACCAACCGGCCTTTCCCGGTAACGGCATCTATCTGTTTATTTTGGAAGGAAGCATCAGGACCGGCGACCGTACCCTCGAAAAACGCGATGGACTCGGCATCGCCGGCGTCGAAAAAGTCTCGCTCACCGCAACCACCGAAACCGAACTGCTGGCAATCGAAGTGCCGATGTTTGGATGATTATCCCAATAGATGATTTACAGTGACGGCATCGCCCGCCATCTCCCTCACCGCCGCGGCAATAGCCGGCGCATCATAGCCACATTCATGCTGCAGCTCTTTCAGCGTTCCATGCTCGACGATATGATCGGGGATGCCCAGGATACGCACCGTAGCACTGTACCCATGCGCCGCCTGGAACTCGAGGATCGCCGAACCAAAACCGCCGACAACCGTCCCGTCTTCCACGGTGACGATGCGGTCAAACTTCCTGAACACCTCATGCAGAAGTTCCTCATCCAGCGGCTTGACAAAACGCATATCATAATGCGCGGGATCCAATCCCCCTGCCCTTAACTCGCGGATGGCTGCCGTCGCAAAATTCCCCGGATGACCGAGGCTGAGGATGGCAACACCCTCCCCATCCTTTATCTTCCGGCCTTTCCCCACGGGGATCTCCTGGAACGGCGTTCTCCATTCCGGCATCACGCCTTCACCCCGCGGATATCGGATGACAAAAGGATATTCATTGCTGTCCAATTGTGCAGTATAAAGCAGGTTGCGCAGCTCGCTCTCGTTCATCGGTGATGAAACGATCATATTGGGCACACACCGCATATACGGGATATCATAAGCCCCGTGATGCGTCGGTCCGTCTTCACCTACCAGCCCTGCCCTGTCCAGGCAGAAGATCACCGGCAGCTTTTGGATCGCCACATCATGGATCACCTGGTCATATGCCCGCTGCATAAAAGAAGAATAGATATTGCAAAACACCCGCATCCCCTGCGTGGCCATGCCCGCACTCAAGGTTACGGCATGCTGCTCGCAGATACCCACATCGAATGCCCGGTCGGGCATCTTCTCCATCATGAACTTCAACGACGAGCCACTCGGCATCGCGGGGGTAATGCCGAAGATCTTCGGGTTTTGCTCCGCCAGCTCGATGACACTATGCCCGAACACATCCTGGTACTTTGGCGGTTGCGGGGTAGGGTAGTGTTTCTTATAGATCTCTCCGGTGATCTTGTCAAAAAGCCCCGGTGCATGCCACTTGGTCTGCTCCTTCTCGGCCAGCGCATATCCCTTCCCTTTTACAGTCATGATATGCAGCAGCTTGGGCCCCGGTATCTGCCGGAGGTCCTGCAGGGTATCCACCAGTTTGGTGATATTATGGCCGTCGATCGGCCCGAAATAACGCAGGTTAAGCGATTCGAAAAGATTACTGCTCCGGCTGACAAAGCTCTTGATGCTGTGATCGATCTTACTGGCCATCTCCCGGCTGAACTGGCTACCGGGCAACCGGCCAAGCGCCTTCCAGATATCATCTTTTAACCGGTTGTAAGTCTTGGAGGTAGTGATGTCGGTAAGATATTCCTTGAGAGCGCCGACATTCGGGTCGATGCTCATACAATTGTCGTTGAGGATGATCAGCAGGTCCGTATCCGCAACCCCGGCATGATTCATTCCTTCAAAGGCAAGTCCCGCGGTCATGGCGCCGTCACCGATGATCGCAACAGCCTTGCGGTCCGTCTCGCCCTTGTACTTGGCAGCCATCGCCATCCCAAGCGCCGCACTGATCGACGTGGAAGAATGCCCGACCCCAAAGGCGTCATACTCACTCTCACCTCTTTTGGGGAATCCACTCAACCCGTTGTACTTTCGGTTGGAGGCAAATACCTCCCGGCGTCCGGTAAGTATCTTGTGCCCATAGGCCTGGTGACCGACGTCCCAAACCAGGGGATCATAAGGAGTATTAAAAACATAGTGCAGGGCTACCGTCAGCTCTACCACCCCAAGGCTGGCCGCAAAATGACCCCCATGCACGCTGACTACATCGATGATATATTGGCGCAGTTCATCACAGAGCTGGTACAACTGCTCCCTGCTGAGATGCTTGAGATCGTCGGGGGAATTGATCGTTTGCAACAGGGGACCGGGGGTGATTTCCATAATTTCCAAAAATTGTCCTTTATAACCCCAAAAATACGACTTTAGCGCCTGGTTTGCAAGTCCGGCAGGGCCTCGCCCCGTTGACCGGGATAAAATCGCCATTAGTACAAATTAAGAGGCCGGGGTATGGGGAAAACCCTAGATTTGAGCCCAGGCCGGACCTGTCCGGACTTGATATGATACCTCGTATGACCAAAAACGGAAGCAAATATTATTGGTGGTGCCAGATTGGTGGTTGGGGCTCCCTTGCCCTGGTTATGATATTGAATTCCTCTACTTTGGAGCAAAAGATCACCCAAAAAGAGGTCGAGATCATGTTCATCACGGTCCTGACGGGCATCTTCGTCACCCATGGATTCAGGGAAGTGATAAAACGCTCCGGCTGGGCCCTTCTCACCGTCGAGAAAGCCCTCCCAAAATTCCTCATCGGCATGGTCCTTACCTGTATCACCATCGGCCTGATCCGGATCGCCCTGGCCGATATGCTGCACCTCGTCTCCCACAAAACCACGGAATTCATGCCCCGGCTGCTCACGATCACCGCCGACACCGGTCTCATGATCATCCCCTGGACATTGATCTATTATTTCTACCACTATATTCAGATAAGCTCCAAACAACAACTCGACACCTTCAAGCTGGAAGCGCTGGTAAAAGAACTGGAGCTGAAGACCATCAAGGCGCATATCAATCCCCACTTCATCTTCAACGCATTGAATAGCATCCGGGCCCTGATCGACGAGAACCCTGTCCGCGCCCGCACCGCGATCACCGAACTGAGCAATATCCTGCGCAGCAGCATGCAGGCCGAAAAGCTCGAGACCGTGACCTTTGAAAAGGAACTCAACATCGTAAAAGACTATCTCGCCCTCGAACATATTCGTTTCGAAGACCGCCTGCAAGTGGAATATGATATCGATGAAGACACCCTCGATCAGCCCATCCCCCCGATGATGCTGCAAACCCTGGTGGAGAACGCGATCAAACACGGCATCAGCCGCCAGGTCGACGGCGGCACCGTCCGCATCACCTCCGACTTCAAAGACGACTATCACGAGCTGGTGATCCTCAACACCGGCGTCCTCAACGGCAGCCGCAACTCCGATGGCTTTGGCCTGGCAAGTACCAAGAACAGGCTTCAACTTCTTTTCGGACAAAAAGCTAACTTCGACATCCGGGAAGCCGGCGACAACACGGTTGAAGCCCGCGTACTGATCCCCGTAGACATGAGTAAATAAACATAGCACCATGATCAGAGCCATCATCATCGACGACGAACGTCTAGCCAGGAACGAATTAAAAAAGCTATTGCTCGATTTTCCCGAAATAGAGGTCATTGCCGAAGCCGCCAACGCCGCCGAAGGTGTTGAAAAGATCGACAGCCTCAACCCCGATCTTATCTTTTTGGATATCCAGATGCCCGGAAAGACGGGTTTTGACATGCTCTCCGAACTGGAACGCGCCCCCAACGTTATCTTCACCACCGCCTATGACGAATATGCGCTGAAGGCCTTCGAAGTCAATGCGCTGGACTACCTCCTAAAACCCGTTGAGCCCAAGCGCCTCGCCGATGCCCTCCAGAAATTACAGGTGGAGGAAGATAAGGAGCCGCTCTCCGACCATACCATCTCCGTCAACCGCAGTATCCTGAGCGAACACGACCAGGTCTTCGTAAAAGACGGCGAACGCTGCTGGTTTGTAAAACTCTCCGACATCCGGCTCTTTGAAAGCGTCGGCAACTATGCAAAGGTCTATTTCGGTCCTAACAAACCGTTGATCCTGAAATCCCTCAACGCTCTCGAAGAACGCCTGGATGAAAAGGTCTTCTTCCGCGCCAACCGCAAACATATCGTCAATCTGCGGCTCATCGAAAAGATCGAGCCGTATTTCAACGGCGGACTCCTTCTGGAAATGAAAGGCGGAGAAAAGATCGAAGTCAGCCGTCGCCAGACCGTCAAGTTCAAAGAGATGATGAGCCTATAAAATACCTGCACATGAGACCCCTTGCTTTTACACTGCTTCTTTCTTCGCTGACTATCCATCTGTCCGCACAGAAGATCGACAAGATCATCAATGCCACAACAGTCGAAAAGACCGAACGCACCCTGTCCGCCGACGACATGCGCGGCCGGGCCACGTTTACACCCGATATCGAAAAGGCCGCCGATTACATTGAGTCCCGCTTCAAAGCCGCGGGCCTGAAGACCTGGAACGGCAGCAGCAGCTATCGTCAGCCGTTTACGATGATCCAGGCAAAACCGGTTTCTGCCACCGCCACCCTCGATGGCCAGGAGCAACCCGCCGGGCATGTATTCGTGATGAGCTCCTCAAGCGATCTCACGATCGATGAGAACAGCGGGTATGAAAAGGTCTGGATAAAGGCCGGACAAACCTACCAGACAGAGATCATGCATTATATCCATGCAAAGAAGAATTACCTGGTGCTGATCGATACATCCTTTGCCGCCAATTTCCCCCGGCTCGCCCGCTTTAGTCGTCAGCAATTCAAGTCCCCGACGAATGTCGTCTTCCTTCTCACCAGCAGGGAGCCCAGTCACTACCTGATAAAGGTGAAGCAGGAAATAAAAGAATCACCCCTTGCCAACGTCGTCGGTATCCTCCCCGGCAAGAACCCAAAAGAGATCGTCATCTTCTCGGGCCACTATGATCACCTCGGCGTGACAAAAACCCCGGTAAAAGGTGACTCCATCTACAACGGCGCCAACGACGACGCAAGCGGCACCACCGCCGTCATCGAGCTGGCCGAATATTTTGCAAAACAAAAGAAACAGGAAAGAACCCTGGTCTTCGCCGCCTTCACCGCCGAAGAGATCGGGGAATATGGCTCCCAGTATTTCTCCAGCCAGTTCGACCCCACCCAGGTAGTCGCCATGTTCAATATCGAAATGATCGGCTCCGAAAGTAAATGGGGCGGCAACTCGGCCTTCATCACCGGCTACGAACGTTCTGACATGGGCAAGATCCTGCAAAAGAACCTCACCGGCAGCAGCTTCGCCTTCTACCCGGACCCCTATCCCGAACAACAGCTGTTCTACCGTTCGGACAACGCCAGCCTCGCAAGACAGGGCGTACCGGCGCATACCATCTCCACCACACAAATAGACAGGGACAAATATTATCATCAGCTGACTGACGAACTGAGCACCATCAATATCGACAATATGGTCCGCATCATCAAAGCCATCGCCCTCAGTTCGACCTCCATCATCGATGGCAAGGATACCCCTACCCGCGTGGATACGACCCAGATAAGATAAGTGTAATAAACTCGTCCTGTAATGGATAACGCCTCCGGTCTGGAACAATGCAAACGGCTTATTGAAGCCTCGTTGGGCTGGGGAGACTCCTCATCCTGGACAAACGAGGATTTCGAAACCCTCAGCGACCGCATCGCGGAAAAAGTATCCGTCCGGCTTAGCGTCTCCACCTTGAAACGCATCTGGGGCAAAGTGAAATATGATTCTTCCCCGACGATGGCGACCCTCAACGCACTGGCCCGGTATGCCGGGTTTGAAGGCTGGCGCGACCTCCTGGCGCCGCCACCACAACACCCCATCGTGCAGCCGCCAACCGTGCAGCCGCCAACCGTGCAGCCGCCAACCGTGCAGCCGCCAGCCACGCAGCCGCCAACCGAACCCCCGCCAACCCCACCACGCCGTCAACGCAGCTTCATAACTCCCATGATCATCATCACCCTCGCGATCGCCGCCTTACTCTCTTTTATCAGCGCCCGCATCATCCATAAACCCTCCAACCCCGGCTCCCTGCGTTTCGACCATCACCTGACATCGGAAGCCCTCCCAAATTCCGTCGTCTTCGACTACGACGCCACCGCACTCAACCCCCAAAAGGTCACGATCCAGCAATCCTGGGACCCGTCACGCCGGGAGAAAGTAGACCCCAACGGAAAAGAACATACCTCCATCTATTACTTTCCCGGTTTTTTTCGCGCCAAGCTGATCGTCGACGGCGAGATAAAAAAGGAATCGGATGTCTATATTCCGACAAAGGGCTGGAAAGCGATCATCGCGAGAGAACCATTGCCCGTCTATCTCTCCCCTGCAGAGACAACCCTCGACTCCGGCCGCATGGGGATCAAAGCCGCCACCCTCGAAACAAAGACAGGCTCCCCCGTCTTCAGCAACCGCTGGGTGAGTTTTTTCGATGTTCACGAATTTCCGGGCATCGACGGCGATCATTTCCTGTTGCGAACCACGTTCCGCAACACTTCTTCCGTCGAACAATCCCTTTGTAGAAAGATGCAGATCATCCTCATGGGAACCGAAAACCCCATCGTCCTCTCTTTTTCCGATAAAGGCTGTATCTCCGGCCTGACGCTCTACACCGGTTCACGCGGCGTCAACGGAAAAGATCACGATCTCAGCGCGTTTGGTTGCGACTGCAGTCAGTGGCAACAGGTCACCTGTACACAGGAAAATGGGCTGCTGAGCGTCCTGCTCAACGGCCGGCAGATCTACACCGTACCCCGGAATGGATCCATCGGCGGGATCATCGGACTGCGCCTCGCATTTGAAGGCACGGGAGAAATAAAAGAAGCAGTTCTGAAAGGAAGGGGTGACCCACTCGATCTCCTGAAACAACCCTAACCCGCTATTTCCGGCATTCCATAAACACCGAGGCGCCCGCGCGCTGATAGAGATCGAGACCCTCGACCCACTCCGGGTCCATCGTCGTGGCGCCCGCCGGCAGATGCTGGATGTCCCGGAAAGAATTCCTTCGCAAGTAGTCGCCAAACGTCTCGGCATTCAACGGGATACCGTTTTGCATGTTCGGGCTGAACAGCAGCTTTATCTTCCGGTTGCGAGTGAATTCCTGTGCGCCCAGCGGCATCTGCTCCATCAGCCTCACCGTATTACGATGTTGCTGATAATCCGCCACCACTTTATCAAGATCGAAAAAGGAAAGCCTCGCTCCGCCGCCCGGCCGCAGCACCCGGTGCAGCTCGCGGACAAACTCGTCGATCTGGTGCTGGCCAAGACACCAGCCCAGCATATGCGAGCTATAGGCAAAATCGATGCTTCCATCGGGAAAGGGAAGATGAAGACAGTTGGCATATCGGAATTCATCCTTTTTTTCCCGCAGCGTCCGGGAAAAATGCAGCTGTTCGCCATTGATCAAAGATAGCTTGTTGAGCAGCGACGGCACAAAACCCGGCATCTTCGACAGCAGGGCGCTCGGACTGTTGTCGATATTTACAAAGCCCGTCAGCAACGTCGTTCCGCAACCGATATGTATCTTCATAGCGATCTTTTTATGCCCATGTGATTACGGCTTATAGCATTCGATATACACCGAATGATCGGCCCGTTGCGCCAGATCGATAGAACCCGCCAGCCCCGCCGGCATCGTCGTTTCACCCGCAGCCAAAAGCTCGATTCGCTCGAAGCCGCATTGTCTTAACAGCTCGATCGTCGTATCCGTATTCAGGACCACGCCGCCGCGGAGATGCGGACTGAAAAGCAGTTTTAGCTTGTCTTTAAAGGTAAGCTCATTCATTCCCATCGGAAAGGAATGCGAAAGGGCGATGCTGTCCCGGTTCTCAAGATAGTCCCTGACCCGGACATCAAAATCAGCCCAGCTAAGCCGGACAACGCCGCCCGGCCGCAAAACCCGTTTCATCTCGGCAAAAAACCGGCGCAGCTGGGAATGACTCAGATACCAGCCGATGACATGCGAACTATAACAGAGATCAACGGTGTTATCCTTATAGGGCAGATGCAGACAGTCGGCATAACGGACCGTCGATCGCCTGGTCTTGATCGCTTTGATGAATCCCAGTTGGATGTCGGAGAGAAGGGAGAGTTTACGCAACCCGGTCACCATAAACAGCGGAAGGCGCGCCAGCAACAGCGAAGGGCTGTTGTCGATATTGACGAAGTCGTCAAGTAGGGTGTCGCCACATCCGATATGTAATTTCATGTTCGCCGGTTACTCAAATTTAGCCAACACCCGCTTCATTTCCGCCGCGATCCCATTATTACCCGGATTCCCGATACTCCCGGTATGGGTATGATGCAGCCCCTTCCCATAGTCGAAGTGAAACTGCCCCTGGTCTATCTGGTTGCCGACCTGCCGGTAAGCCTCCCGGAACGGAACGCCCTGGTTGACCAGCTCATTCACGGCTTCCACACTGAAAAGATATTTATACTTCTCGTCTTTTAAGATGTTGTCCTTGATCTCGATATGCGATAACATCAGCTGAGTCATCCGCAGACAGGCTTTCTCTTCCTCGATGGCGGGGAAGAGGATCTCTTTGGTGAGCTGCATATCCCGGTGATAGCCCGAAGGAAGATTGTTGATCAGCAGGGTCAGCTCATTGGGCGTTGCCTGGATACGGTTGCATTTGGCGCGAATCAGCTCGAAGACATCCGGGTTCTTCTTGTGGGGCATGATGCTGCTGCCCGTCGTCAGCTCCGGGGGAAAGGAAATAAACCCAAAGTTCTGGTTGATATAGAGACAGCAGTCCATCGCCAGCTTGCTGAGCGTGGCGCCGACCGCGGCCAGACCCATCGCCACGATCTTCTCCGTTTTCCCGCGGCTCATCTGCGCATAGACGGAATTGTAGTTCAGCGTTCGGAAATGCAGCAGCTTTGTCGTCATCTCCCGGTCCAGGGGAAAAGACGAACCGTAACCGGCGCCGCTTCCCAGGGGATTCTTGTTAGCCACCTGGTAGGAAGCCGCCAGCACCTCCAGATCATCCACAAGACTCTCGGCATAGGCCCCGAACCAAAGCCCAAAAGAAGAAGGCATGGCGATCTGCAGGTGCGTATAACCCGGCAGAAGCTTGTCCTTGTACTGCTCACTCAATTTAATAAGCAGATCGAACAGCGCGGCCACCTCGTCCTTCACCGCGAGTATCTGGGCCCGCAGATATAATTTGATATCGACGGCCACCTGGTCATTCCGGCTGCGGCCGCTGTGGATCTTCTTGCCGGCTTCCCCGATACGATTGGTCAGCAGCAATTCCACCTGGGAATGCACATCCTCGACATCGGCATCGATGACGAAGTTGCCGGCGCGGATCTCGCCAAGGATCGTGGTCAACCCCTCCTTCACCTGCGCAAGATCTTCCCGCGAGAGCAACCCCACCGATGCCAGCATCTCGGTGTGGGCCAGCGAACCCAGCACATCGTATTCCGCCAGCAGGACATCGAAATCCTTGTCCCGGCCGACAGTAAAGGTCTCGATCAATTCCGAGGTGCTGGTGCCGGCCTTACTCCATAGTTTGTTTCCGCTCATAACGATAAAATTACCGGGTTCAACAGATCGATATATCCCCTGATCCCCTGACCTATTTCCGCAATGTAAATATACTCATCCGCCGTATGACTCCGCGCCGAATCCCCAGGCCCCGTCTTCAGGGCGGGAAACGGCATCAGCGCCTTATCCGAGGTGGTGGGGCTGCCATAGCAGGGCCTTCCCAGCCGCACCCCCGACTGTACAATGGGGTGGTCCAGCGCGATACCCGATGATCGCATCCGCAGACTCCTCGGCGTGACCTCGCAGCTGACGGCCTCACGGATCGTCGTCAGCAGTTCTTCGAAGGTATAACATTCATTCACCCGCACATCCACCACAAAATGGCATTGGGAGGGAACGACATTATGCGCCTTATTATCCGTGTCGATCACCGTCACGCTCATTTTGACGGGCCCCAGCAGGTCGGATACCCTGGGCGCCCGGTAGTCGCGAAACCATTCGATATCCTTTAGCGCCTTGTAGATGGCATTCTCCCCCTCTTCACGCGCCGCATGACCCGCCTTGCCATGGCTCACACAATCCAGAACCAGCAATCCCTTTTCCGCCACCGCAAGGTCCCCTTTCGTCGGCTCGCCCACGATAGCCCATTGGATCGGCGGCAGGGAAGACAGCAGCAGCTCGATGCCATTATGCCCCGAGATCTCCTCTTCTGCCGTGGCGGCAAGGACCAGGTTATAGGCCAGTCCCTGCTGCTCATAAAAATAGAGAAAGGTGGTGATCAGCGAGACCAGGCACCCCCCGGCATCATTGCTGCCGAGCCCATACAGCTTTCCCTCCCTTTCCAGCGGCGAAAAGGGGTCCAGCGTATACGCCTTATTGGGTTTTACCGTATCGTGATGGGAATTCAGCAGCAGCGAAGGCCTGGCCGCATCGAAATATTTGTTCTTTGCCCAGACATTGTTTTGCAGCCGGTTTGCCACGACGCCCTTCGACTCCAGATAACCGATGATCAGCTCGGCTGTGCGGTCCTCCTCTTTACTAAAGGAAGGCACGGCGATCAGCCGCTTTAACAACTCGAGGGCTTCCGCCTCCAGGCTTTGAATGGATGGTTGACTCATGGAAGAATGGTTGTTCCTGATTGTCCGGCAAGCAATAAAGATAGCTCTTCCGCACGTCCGATGATCACCCGGCCCACGCCACTGCGCAGGGCCGCAAAGGCGTTGTCCAGTTTGGGGATCATCCCGGCAAAGATCACCTTCCGGGCCTTTAGGTCCTCATATTCCGCGGGGTTGATCCGCCCGATGACCGTCGACTCGTCATCCGCGTTTAGAAGAACCCCGCTTTTCTCGAAGGAGTAGACGAGGCTCACGGAAAACCCCGTGCTCAGGGCGCGGGCCAGCTCCTGGGCGATGGTATCGGCATTGGTATTCAGCAACTGCCCCTTCCCGTCGTGCGTAATAGGGGCGAAAACGATCGTCTTGTCCTGCAACAGCAGGCTCGTAAGCAGCGGGGTATTCACCTGATCGACATCCCCGACAAAGCCATAGTCGATGCTCGGATGTACACGCCGGTGGGATAGGATAGCATTCCCGTCCGCGCCGGTAAGCCCGATGGCGGCGCACCCCCGGGCCTGCAGCTGCGCAACGATATTCTTGTTGATCGTTCCGGCATAGACCATCGTCACGACGCGAAGCGTCTCCGCGTCGGTGATCCGGCGCCCATCCACCAGTTGCTGGCGGATACCAAGGCCTTCGGCCACCTTCGTCGCCAGCTTGCCGCCGCCATGCACCAGGATCTTCTTCCCCGGCACCGCGGCAAACGCATCGAGAAACGTCGCAAGCCTGGCCTCGTCATCGATGATATTCCCGCCTATTTTGATAATGGAGAGTTGCATAGTTATTTTTTGCTCAGGCCGCCGGAGGCGCGTCCGAAGGACCGACATTAGCGCAGCAGATCCCCCAGCACAGCCTGTGCCGCCCATACCCGGTTCGACGCCTCCTGCGTAACGATACTCGAAGGGCCATCAAGGATCTCATCGCTAAGCTCCACATTCCGCCGCACCGGCAGACAATGCATCACTTTGGCGCCATTCGTGGCCTTCATCTTCTCGTTCGTCAGCATCCACTCGGGATCGTTCGTATAGATCTTTCCGTAATCGGCATACGTACTCCAGTTCTTCACATAAACGAAATCGGCATCCTTCAACGCCTCGTCCTGGTTATGAGTGATGGTTGCACCTTTCGTAAACTTTGTATCCAGTTCATAATCCTCCGGATGCGTGATGACAAAATCCGCTTTCCCCCAGGCATTCACCCACTGCGAAAAGCTGTTGGCCACACACTGCGGCAAAGCCTTTACATGCGGCGCCCAGCTCAGCACGATCTTTGGCTTCCGCTTCTCCTTCCAAACCTCCTGTATCGTGACGATATCGGTAAGACTCTGCAACGGGTGGAGGGTGGCGCTCTCAAGGCTCACTACGGGGATCCCCGAATATTTGATGAATTGATTGATATAAAGTTCGCTATAATCGTCTTCCTTATTCTTCAGCGATGGGAAGGTGCGGATACAAAGAATGTCAAAATACCTGCCCATGATCGGGGCCGCATCCTTGACATGTTCGACGGTATTGCCGCTCATGATCGCCTCCTCCTCGAACTCAAGCGCCCATCCTTCCTTATCGACATTGAAGACGATGGCTTCCGCGCCAAGGTTCTGTGCTGCGATCTGCGTCGATAGCCTGGTCCGCATACTCGGATTCAGGAAAAGCATGCCTACGCGCTTATTTGCGCCAAGGGTCCTGTCTTTCAACGGGTCGGCCTTATAGGCCAGGGCCGACTGCACGATGCTGTCGATATCCGCGACATCGGCGGCGGAAACAAAATTTCTCATTTTATGCTAGTTTACTTTAACCTCGTTTCCTTCCATAGCATGGATCTCCTCCTGGATGGCTTCCAAAAATTCATCGGCGTCTTTCTTCCGCAGGGCCAGCGAGGGCAGCAACCGGATGGTATTCGGCTTCGCCTCCCCCGTAAAGACATGCTGATTCCAAAGCAGGTTCTTCCGCAGATCCTTCAGGGCCTCCGGCACGTCGAAGCCGATGATCAACCCTTTTCCTCTCACGCGTTGCAGTTGAGGGATCTTCTTCAGTTCGCTCATGAGGTAGTTGCCGACCTCTGTCGCATTGGCCATAAGTTTCTCCTGCTCGATCACCTCCAATACGGCAAGCGCGGCGGCGCAGGCCAGATGATTGCCTCCGAAAGTGGTCCCCAGCATGCCATGTTTCGCCTGCAGATGCGGGGCGATAATGATCCCCGCCACCGGGAACCCGTTGCCCATGCCCTTGGCCATGCTATAAATATCGGCATCGACACCCGCATGATCATGCGAAAAGAATTTTCCGCTCCGGCCATACCCGCACTGCACGCTGTCGGCGACAAAAACAGACCCATGTTGTTTGCAAAGCCGGCTGATCGCCTGCAAAAAGGCGGCGGACGCTTCGTTGATCCCGCCAACTCCCTGGATGCCTTCGATGATCACTGCGGCAATCTCTTTTCCCTGCTTCGCAAAACAATCTTCCAGCGCCGCCTCATCGTTAAAGGGCAGGAAGATGACATTCTCCGTCTGGTTCACCGGCGCCACGATCGCTGGATTGTCGGTAACGGCGACGGCAAGCGAGGTCCGGCCGTGAAAGGACTTGCTGAAGGCAACGATCTTTTTGCGGCCCGTATGGAAGCTGGCCAGCTTCAGCGCATTCTCATTGGCTTCGGCTCCCGAGTTGCAAAGGAAAAGTTTGTAGTCGGGGCGGCCGGAGACCTTCCCCAGTTTCTCTGCAAGTTCCTCCTGCAGCGGGATCCGGATGGAATTGGAATAAAAACCCACTTTGTTAAGCTGATCCGTGAGTCGCTGTACATAATGCGGATGCGTATGACCGATGGAAATAACGGCATGCCCGCCGTACAGATCGAGGAATTGCTGACCGTCCTGGTCCCAGACATAAGAGCCTTTTGCCTTTACGACGGTGATGTCATTGATAGGGTAAACGTCGAATAATTTCATATACTTCTGTTTAAACCGGCTGATAGCCCGGTCGGTTAAAATGCGTTTGCTTTCAGCCGAAGACCAAGGGTCTCATCAAAGCCAAAAAGAAGATTCATATTTTGCACGGCTTGCCCCGACGCCCCCTTCAGCAGATTGTCAAGCGCCGAATGCACCACCAGCTGCGATCCTTCCTGCTCCAGCTGGATCAGGCATTTGTTCGTATTGACCACCTGTTTCAGCGATATCGGCTTCCGGCTGACGATCGTAAAGGGATGCCCCTTATAAAAGTCCTCGTAAAGCGCCAGCACCTCCGCAGGAGTTTTCTCACATCGGAGCTGGCTGCTGATAAAGATGCCCCGGGTAAAATCACCCCGCCACGGCGTGAAATGCACCACCGGCTTACCCCCCGGCTGCAGTTGCCGGAGCGTTTGGCCTATCTCCTTCAGATGTTGATGGGTAAGCGTCTTATACGCCTGGATATTATTGGCCCGCCACGAAAAATGCGCGGTAGGAGATAAGCCCTGCCCGGCGCCCGTGCTCCCCGTGATACCCGTGGAATAGACATCGCTCAGCAGCCCTGCCTTTGCCAGAGGCAAAAGCCCTAATTGGATGGCTGTTGCAAAACAACCCGGATTGGCAACCGCCTGCGCCGTCCGGATCTCTTCCCGGTTCATCTCCGGCAAGCCATAGACCCAACCCGGTGTACCCAACCTGAAATCCTGCGACAGATCGATCACCAGCACCCCATCAAAGCTCTTCCCGTGCTCTTCCATAAACTTCTTCGCTTCCCCATGACCGACACAGAGAAATACTACGTCGACATCACTATGCCATTCCGCATCGAAGGTCAGTGCCGTATCCCCGGCAAGGTCCTCATGAACATCCGCAACGGGCTTGCCCGCATTGCTCTTGCTATGGATAAATTTGATGTCTGTGGCCGGGTGATTGATCAGTAACCGGATCATCTCCCCACCGGTATATCCCGCACCGCCGATAATGCCTGCTCTTACTCGTCTCATTTGGTAGGTTCATTAACCTTGTGAAAAATAGCGGTCTGGTTGCCGAATATCTTCGCAAACCCCTTTACATCGTCCCCGCTCCATCCTTTGTTCATCTCGCCATAGCTGCCGAACTTGCTGCTCATGAGATCGTGCCCGCTCTCGATGCCGTTGATGGTATAACGGTAGGGGTGAAGCGTGACAAAGACCTTCCCGCTGACCGTAGCCTGGGTGTCTTCCAGAAATTTCTCGATATTTCGCATGGTAGGATCGAGCATCTGCCCTTCGTGAAGCCAGTTGCCGTACCAGGTGCTCAGCTGATCCTTCCAGTACAGTTGCCATTTGGTCAGCGTATGTTTTTCCAGCAGATGATGCGCCTTGATGATGATCACCGGGGCGGCGGCTTCAAAGCCCACCCGGCCCTTGATCCCGATGATGGTATCCCCGACATGGATATCCCTGCCCACGCCGTAAGGCTGGGCAATGGCCTGCAGATGCTGGATCGCTTCCACCGGGTTGGCGAAGGATTTGCCGTCCACGGCCTTCAGCTCCCCCTTTTCAAATTCCAGTGTCAGGTTACGGGTCCCCGTCGCCGTCACCGGCGTCGGCCAGGCATCCTCGGGGAGATAGTCGTTGGAGGTCAGCGTTTCCTTTCCTCCGACCGACGTACCCCAGAGCCCCTTATTGATACTGTATTTTGCTTTTTCCGCATTCATCTCCACCCCGTTCTCCTTCAGAAAAGCGATCTCCTCCTCGCGGCTGAGCCGCAGGTCCCGGATCGGCGTGATGATCTCAACCCCCGGCAGCATGCTCTGAAAGACCATGTCGAATCGCACCTGGTCGTTACCGGCGCCGGTGCTGCCATGGGCGACAGAGGAGGCGCCAACCTTCTTCACATGCTCGGCCACGGCGATCGCCTGGACCATTCTCTCCGCACTCACACTCAGCGGATAGGTGGCATTCTTCAGCACATTGCCGAATATCAGGTACTTGATACAGCTTTCGTAATATTCCCTGGTGACGTCCACGCACTCGAAAGAAGCGACTCCAAGGCTCTTCGCACGTGCAGCGATCCCGTTGATCTCTTCCTGGCTGAACCCGCCCGTATTGACCGTGAGGGCATGGATCTCGAGATGTTTGACCTTGCTGAGATAAATGGCACAATAGGTAGTGTCCAATCCGCCGCTATAGGCTAAGACGACTTTATTGCTCATGACTGACAAATGGATTTTTAAAAATTTATAATGTGCGGGAGATGCGCTATCTGGAATTTAGCGCATCTCCCGCAAAGCGCTAATGTCTGGCCTTCGGCCGACGGACCTCCGGTCCGTCTACAGATGAAAAAAGTGGAACAGCGACCTGGGCCTGCCGCCGCCGCCGTTACCGGCCTTACCGGCCGGAGCGCCGCTCTCCTCGATGTGATGCTTGAGGAAAGGCGCCAGCAACTTCCACTGTTTGATTCGCATGAATCGCTCGTATAGTTTGGAATGCTTTTTAAAATCCTGAGTGGTCTCCTCGGGCTCATAATGATCCTTGGGATCATACAACATCGCCGTACACATACAGTTCTTCCGCTCCTTACTCATGAGGATCTCGTAGTTGACACAGCTTTTACAGCCGGCCCAAAACGCATCGTCCTGCGTAAGCTCGGAATAGGTCACCGGCTCATACCCCAGCTCGGAATTGATCTTCATCACCGCCAGACCCGTGGTCAGCCCGAAGATCTTGGCATTCGGATACATCTTCCGGCTCAACTCGAAGATCTTCTTCTTGATCAGCTTGGCCAACCCGCTCTTGCGAAACGGCGGGGAGACGATAAGCCCCGAGTTGGCGACATATTCCCCATGACTCCAGGTCTCGATATAACAGAACCCCGCCCAGATCCCCGCATCGGTAAAGGCGATGACCGCCTTTCCCTCCCGCATCTTCTGCTGGACATAATCCGGACTCCTCTTGGCAATGCCCGTACCCCGGGCCTTCGCCGAGGACTCCATCTCGTCACAAATGATCTTGGCGAAATCCTGGTGGGACTCGTCAGCAATAACTATCTTAAAGTGTTGTTGTTCCATGATCTTAGGATAAATTCTCCCCAATTCAAAACTAGAAAAGACAAAATCGGCTGGACAGGAAAATAGCGTCGTTACGACACAGACCGGGCTGATGAAGAAGTATCAACGTCGTACCCCAACGGGCGTGGGACGCCCGTAATAAGCCCCGCAAATGGGGCGAACGGAAAAAACTGAGCACAGAGGCACAGCAAAAAACCCACGCTGATTAAAGGCGTGCAATACCACAAGCTGTGATATGTGTGAGTTTTTTTTCATTTCAATAGAAGATGAAATTGTTGTAAAAGCTTTTGCTGCGCAAAAATAGGCAAAAATCCCATTTTTTAGGCCTATTTTATTTTTTTAACGTGCTGTTAAAGCCTGTCCGGCAACCCGAAAGCGGTGAATGGCATTCTCCCGTAGTATGCAACCTGCTTTCCTTCGTCCCGCCATTCGCCGCCTGTTCCGGCAGAAGAGCTTTGCCGGGATCAACATCCTGGGCCTCTCGACCGGCATCGCCGCCTGTATCCTGATCTACGGCTACGTACATACCCAGCTGACCTATGACGGGTATAACAGCCAGGCCGACCGCATCGCCCGGGTAACGACCATCCTCCACGCCCCGGAATCCGACATGTCCTTCGCCACCAGCCCCATTCTCCTGGCCGCCGCTCTGCAACGGAACATCCCCGGCATCGCCGCCACCACCCGCATCGAGTCATCCATTGATATCCTCGTTCGGGAAGGCGCCGAATACAGCAAAGCAGAGAGTTTTTGTTATTCCGATCCCTCGGTTTTCAAGGTCTTCACCTTCACCTTCCTCGAAGGCTCGCCGGCGACAGCCCTCTCGGCGCCCCAATCCATCGTGCTCACAAAAAGCGCCGAAAAGCGCTACTTCGGTAAGGCCCGGGCACTCGGCCAGACGATGATCTGCGGCGACAAACCCTGGCGGGTCACCGGGGTCATTGCCGACCGGCCGCCCAACTCCGACATTCCCATCAACGCACTTTTGTCCAAAGACTATACCCATACGACCAGTTGGTTGGACGATTTCTCGGTCTACACCTTCGTTCTCTTCCAGGACAAACCCGATCTCCGCCGGTTTGCCGCAAAGCTCCCCGCGATCGCCCGTTATGCCCGCCACGATCTGGATTCCTCCGGCGACACCGGCTATAGCCTCGCCTTTGAAGCCGAAGCCCTTGCCGACGTACATTTCAGCAAGGAGAAGCTCCAGGACAACGAAAAGGGTAACCGCGCTTTTAATACCATTTTCTCCTGGCTGGCCGCCCTGATCCTGCTGCTGGCCCTGCTCAATTATATCAACCTTTCCACCGCCAGGGCCGCCGAAAGAGCAAAAGAGGTAGGCGTCCGCAAAGCCATCGGGGCAGCGACCCCCCAGCTGGCGAGACAGTTCCTCGGTGAATCCTTCATCCTGGTGACACTTGCCTGGCTGGTGGCCCTCGTTTTCGTTCTAACCGGCGCACCGCTCTTCAGCCGGCTGCTGTCTACCCACCTCGCCCTCGCCGACGGATCGACGATCCGGTTCCTGCTGGTCCTTTTTCCGCTGACCGGGCTGTTAGCCGGCGCCTGGCCCGCATTTGTCCTCTCCCGGTTCAATCCCGTAAAAGCACTGAAAGGGGAAAACAACAACCGCCAGGGAATAAGCCTCAGAAAGACCCTCACCGTCATTCAGTTCATCATCGCTCTCGCGATGCTCACGGGAACAGCCGTGATGAACAGCCAGATGCAGTATATCCGGCAAAAAGACCTGGGAATGGACCGGGGGCATCTCGTCAACATCAACCTCCCCACGGACTCCCTCAACCGAAAATCCGATACCGCATTCTGCGATGCCCTTCGCCGGGAGGCCGGCGTCAGCGGGATCTCGATCGGCAGCGGGATGCCTGCCGAAGGGATCTCCATGGCTTCCACCATCGTCTACTCCGAACAAAAAAAGAAACGGGAGCTGATGTGTAATTACTTTTATATCGATCCGCAATTCCTGCCGCTGTTACATATGTCGCTTGTCGCCGGCCGGAATTTGACCAACAGCCTCTCCACCGACAGGACCGGCGCCTTCCTCGTCAACGAGGTCTTCGTAAAGGAAATGGGCTGGCGCTCGCCCCTGGGGCAATCGATCGAAGGCTTTGGCCACAAGGGTAGGGTAGTCGGGGTGGTGAAGAATTTCTTTTACCGGTCGATTCACAATTCCATCGAACCCGTCGTCCTCATCTACAACAGCTTTCCGCTCGCCGCGGTGATGCTGAACAGTAACCCGCGGGAGTTACCGCGGCTAAAACAACTGTGGAAGGCCTATTTTCCTTCCACCCCATTCAGCTATTACTTCATGCAGGAGAATTTCGATGCACAATACGCAGGCGACCGGAAAACCATGTCCCTGTTCGATCTCTTCACCGGGATCGCCCTCTTTATTTGTATCATCGGGCTCTATGGCCTGGTATCCCTGATCACCCTGCAACGGACAAAGGAGATCGGTATCCGCAAGGTCCTCGGCGCCTCCATCCTGCAGCTGCTCACCCTGCTGACAAGGCCCTTGCTTCTGCTGCTAGCGCTGGCTGCGGGCATCGTCTTACCCTTCGCCGGTCTCGCGGGAAACCGCTGGCTGGCTTCCTATGCCTATCACGCAAATATTTCGGTTGGGATTTTTTTGTGGTCGCTGACCGTTATCGGCGGATTGACCTTCGGGGTTACAAGCTATCATATCTTCCGGGCCGCGCGGGCCAATCCCGCCGACAGCCTCCGGTCCGAATAGACCTATAGCTCTCTCACCGGCACTGAATGGATCGCCGAGGCCATCTCCCGGATCAGCGACGCATCCTTCTCGATGGCATTGCCGACAACGATGACATCGGCCCCGGCCTTGCAGTTGCGGTAGGCCTTTTCAGGGTCACGGATACCGCCGCCGACGACCAGCGGAACCTCGATATGACTCGCCACACTGGCGATCATCTCCTCCCGGATAGCATGCCGGGCGCCGCTGCCCGCATCCATGTAAATAAGTTTCATCCCAAGCATCTCCCCCGCCATCGCCGTACAAAGCGCGATCTCGTTCTTGTCGGCGGGAATAGGACTCGCATTGCTGATGTAGGAGACCGTCGTCGGCGCCCCGCCATCGATGACCATATAGCCGGTGGAAATGATCTCCAGCCCGCTTTTGCGGACCGCGGGCGCAGAAATGACATGCTGCCCGATAAGCAGTTCCGGGTTACGACCCGAGATCAGGGATAGATAAAGAAGCCCATCCGCAAACGGGGACACCTGCGAGGGCGTACCGGGAAAAAGAATAACTGGGATGGAACAATTGCTCCGGATATGCTGAACCACCTCATCGAGATGATTGGAAATGACCAGGCTGCCTCCGACAAAAAGATAATCCACCCCGGCGCTCACCGCCAGACTCGTCAGTTCCTCGATTTTTCCTGCATTCACATTGTCCGGATCGATCAGTACGGCGAAGGATTTTTTCCCCTTTCGTTTCTTTGCCAACAAGGATTCGTAAATAAATTGCTTCATTATTCGCTATTGCTGCTGGTGATACAAAAATGCGAAAAGTTTCTGGCTTTTAAGGGGGTATTATTTCTCGTAAAATCCCTGAATATTTACGAAAATACCACATATATCCGATTTTTGAGGTCGAAATGCAACCATACAACGTAATAAACAACGAGCAACGGCAACAATTTCAATTGCCGGTAGAAGGTGAGATAGCGTTCCTGGAATATCGGTTCAAAGAGGACAGCATCGTCCTCATGCATACCGAAGTACCGGAACGACTGGGCGGCCGGGGGATGGGTACTGCCCTGGCCGCCGCCGCTTTTGACTACGCAAAAGCCCATCACCTGAAAGTAAAGGTCTATTGTCCCTTCGTCAGGACCTACGTGAGCCGGCATCCCGAATTGGCCTCGCTCATCATCAATCCGTCATAGCCGGATATACGTAGCCACCTGGAGGATATGATTATTCGTGGAAGCGCCGCCGCCGGCGGAGATGTACTGATTCAGATACCCCATCTCGAGATCCAGCGCAGCATTCATCTTGTAACCCGCGGCGACATAAGCCCGGTTCTGATCGAAAGAGCCCCCGTTCGCCGTATGAAAAAAGATCTCATTCTGCACCGCGGCAAACATCCCCCTGTCCCGCCGCGAACCCAGCGGCACAACACCCCGCGTAAAATAACGTAGCCTGCCCGCCGAACGATGACCATCCTTCACCAGCGAATTCCCCTCGGCATGATGACGCGGGATGAACCGCTGCTCGAGCCGCACCCGATGCGCGACGGTGGCAACAGGCCGGTGATGCGCCTTCACCTTATGCGTAAAAACCACCTGCTCCCACACCCGGTGCTCGGGCAGATACCCGGTCACCCCAGCGGATATCCGCTGTTGCGGAATAAAAGCATAACCGGCAGTGGCGGTAAAGACAGGCGAAAGATAAATATTGATCCCCGGTCTCAACAACAAAGTGTTCATTTGTTGAACCTGTGCGGTCGATCTCCACTGCCCGTCGAAATAAAATCCAAACTTGTTATTGACTTTATAATTTTGAAAGGTCGAGAGCCAGCCCATGAATTGCGTCTGACTATTCGCCTGACCCGTGAAGGCAAAAATCAAAAGAATGATTAGCAAGGTTTTGTTGGGTGTTTTCATACCTCAAAAAGAATAAATAAAAACTAAACAAAATGGTAAAAATTTTTACGCACACCAATGTGCAGAAATAGGTCGAGGAAATCTCGTATCGAAAAAATATTTTCGTAGACCCTGTCCCTTCCGAAAACAAAGTCTGACAAAAAGTTTACTCACCAACTAAATGAACTGACCATGGCCGCCAAAAAGCCAGCTACGAAGGGCCTGCAATTTCCCCGCCGCTTTACGAAAGAGAATACCAGCGTATTCGATCAGTTTAACTACGATTATCGCACGTCCGTCATCAGGAACCCCAGCGGCGAAGTGGTATTTGAAATGAACAACGTCGAAGTGCCGGCCCGGTGGTCCCAGATCGCAACCGACATCCTCGCTCAAAAATATTTTCGCAAAGCCGGCGTCCCTCAGGCCGACGGCTCTCCCGGCCGCGAAACATCGGTCAAACAGGTAGCGCATCGCATGGCCAACTGCTGGCGGGTTTGGGGCGAACGCTATGGCTATTTCGCATCGGAAAAGGACGCACAGGTCTTCTATGAAGAACTTGTATACAGCATCCTCGACCAGGCCTGCGTTCCCAACAGCCCCCAGTGGTTCAATACCGGGCTTCACGAAAGCTATGGCATCACAGGTAAGCCCCAGGGACACTATTTCGTGGACCCCGCCGACGACCAGTTGAAGAAGTCCACCTCGGCCTACGAACGTCCGCAGCCTCATGCCTGCGCACGCTATAGTACAAAGGTATTTACAGACAAAGGCATCTTCGATATCGGCGAAATTGTCGATAATGACCGGACAGATCTCCTGGTATTCGATGGCCGCCAACTGGTTCCGATCCTGGCGACAAAAAATAATGGGATCAGAAGCATTTTCAGAGCCACGTTAGCAAATGGAAATTTCATCGAATTCACCGACGATCACCACGTCTGGAGCGCAGACCGGCGACGGAAAGATGGCGGAGAATACGAATGGAATCAATTTAAGACCCTGCTCGGTAAAAAAGTGCAACAGACTTCTCTGGCAGATGTGACTCCCGACCTTTCTCTGGTAGAAATGATGGCAAATGAGCAGTTTGGTGGCAATTCCAGGTTCAATCTTGTAGACAGCTATTTTAAAGGTCCTGGCTTCAACATTGGCTTCGAACCGGATCCCGTTGACCACTCTCTCCTGGCTATTCAGAAGGCAGCCCTTGCCGGATGGATTATTGGAGATGGCTATTACGGGAAATACAACCGTAACAAAAAAACCACGATGTTCGGTGCGATCACCATCGATGAGGATGAATATGCGTTCGTGTGTGCATTATTCAACTCCCTATTCGGCAGCCACAAAACCGTTGTCCGCAAGGCGATTGGCGATCTTTACAGGATTGTAAAACACGATTCGAAAGAAGTTGACCCCTTCGTAAAGGAGTACCAACTTGAGCAAAGGTCGCTAACTGCATTTGTCCCGGAGCCGATAATGAAGGGCTCTCTCGTTGAGAAAGCTGCTTTCCTTCGCAGTCTTTTCCAGGCCGATGGAACCGCTAGAGTGCGAAACGAAGGGGGTCGGAATTCGGGTGATATCGTATTGACAACCATAAGCGAAGAACTTGCGCATGGCACCCAGATGCTGCTTTTATCCCTTGGTATTTACAGCAACGTTTCGATAGTAAAGGATAGCAGGGAAGACAGGCATCACCATTTTCAGGTAATCATTGCTTACTATTCCGAAAGAATCAAATATGAACAACTGATTGGGTTTGTCAGCACTGAGAAAAGGACGAAATTGCGTCAATTGAATAATGATATCGACGGAAAGGATAAAGCCACGATATCTGAATTGACGGTAACCGATATCGACTACATCGGAGATGAAATGGTGTATGATATCCAAACGGCCTCGTCGCAATTTTCCGCCAATGGGATTATAGTTCACAATTGCTTCATCCTCAGTGTCGAGGACGATCTGGTAAACGACGGCGGACTCATGGACCTCTGGGTCCGCGAAGCCCGCATCTTCAAATATGGCTCGGGCGTCGGAACAAACTTCTCCTATATCCGCGGAGAAGGTGAGAAACTCAGCGGCGGCGGCACGTCCAGCGGTCTCATGAGTTTCCTCAAGATCGGCGACCGCGCCGCGGGCGCTATCAAGTCCGGCGGCACCACCCGCAGGGCCGCAAAAATGGTTTGCCTCGATCTCGATCACCCGGAAGTAATGGACTTTATCAATTGGAAGGTCGAAGAAGAAAAGAAGGTCGCCGCCCTCATCGCCGCCGGTTACCCCAGCGACTATGAAGGCGAAGCCTATCGCACCGTCTCGGGGCAAAACTCAAACAATTCCGTTCGCATCCCCAACTCCTTCTTCGAAAAATTACAGAACGACGAAGACTGGGAACTCACCGCCCGCAGCGACAAACGCGTCATGAAACGGATCCCCGCCCGGGAAGTATGGAATCAGATCACTTATGCAGCCTGGCGTTGCGCCGACCCGGGTACCCAGTACGACACGACCATCAACGAATGGCACACCTGCCCCGCCGGCGGCTCCATCCGCGCATCCAACCCCTGCTCGGAATACATGTTCCTCGACAACACGGCCTGTAACCTCGCCTCCTTCAACCTTCGCCGCTTTTACAACGAGAGAACGAACACCTTCAACGTTGAAGAATTCGAATATGCGGCGCGCCTGTGGACCGTCGTGCTCGAAGTATCGGTGCTCATGGCGCAGTTCCCGTCGAAGGAAGTCGCACAACTTTCCTACGACTATCGCACCCTCGGGTTGGGCTATGCGAACCTGGGCTCCATGCTGATGATCATGGGCATTCCCTATGACAGCGAAGAAGCCCGCGGCATCGCCGGCGCCTTGACCGCCATCATGACCGGCATCGCCTACAAGACCTCCGCTGAAATGGCCGGCGTATTGGGCGCCTTTCCCCGCTATGAAGAAAACAAAGAAAGCATGCTCCGGGTAATGCGCAATCATCGCCTGGCCGCCTATGACGCCGATGAATATGAAGGCCTCGCCATAAAACCACAGGGCCTAAAAGCAAAATACTGCCCCGACTATCTCCTCAAAGCCGCTACAAAAGCCTGGGATGAAGCCGTACAGCTCGGCGAAAAATATGGCTATCGCAACGCCCAGTCCACCGTCATCGCCCCCACCGGGACCATCGGGCTCGTCATGGACTGCGATACCACCGGCGTCGAACCCGACTTCGCCCTGGTCAAATTCAAAAAGCTGTCCGGCGGCGGCTACTTCAAGATCATCAACCAGTCCGTCCCGACAGCCCTGAAAAACCTGCACTACTCCGATAAGCAGATCGACGCTATCGTAAAATATGCCGTCGGCTCAGGTACCTTCGCCGGCGCACCCGCCATCAACCACCAGTCCCTCAGCGAAAAAGGCTTCATCGCCGAAGAAATAAAAAAACTCGACGCCGCCGTCGGCTCGGCCTTCGAGATCAGCTTCGTATTCAACGTGTATAACCTCGGCGAAGAATGCCTCCAACGCCTCGGCTTCAAACCCGAACAGTACTACAACTTCGAATGGAACCTCCTCGAAGCCCTCGGATTCTCCGAAGAAGAGATCGAAGCCGCCAATAACTACGTCTGCGGGACCATGACGGTCGAAGGCGCCCCCTTCCTCAAAGACGAACACCTGGCGGTATTCGACTGCGCCAACAGATGCGGTAAAAAAGGCCGGCGGTTTATTCATGCCCACGGCCACATCCGGATGATGGGCGCCGCACAACCTTTCATCAGCGGCGCCATCTCAAAGACGATCAACCTGCCGAACGAAGCATCCGTCGAAGACATCGCCGACTCGTATATGCTTAGCTGGAAGCTGGCGCTCAAAGCCTGCGCCCTCTATCGGGATGGCTCGAAGCTGTCCCAGCCGCTTAGCACGAAATCCGATAAGAAAAAGAAAGAGGCGGCAGAAAAAGAAACAGCCGCCGACGCCCAACAAATCCCGGCCGCTCAGCCTGCCGCCGAATCCACCATCGTCGACCTCGGCAAGCTTACCGTGCAAGAGCTACTCGAAGAAGTGCACAAACGCGTCCAGGCTTCTCCCGACACCAACCTCAAGAGAGCCCTCGCCACCATCGTCGAACGCCGGACCCTTCCCGCCAAACGCCGGGGCTTTACCCAAAAAGCAAAGATCAACGGCCAGGCCATCTTCCTCCGCACCGGGGAATACAGCGACACCACCGTCGGCGAGATCTTCATCGACATGGCAAAAGAAGGCGCTACCATGCGCAGCATGCTCAACTGCTTCGCCATCGCCATCTCCATCGGCCTGCAATACGGAGTGCCGCTGGAAGAGTTTGTTGAAAAATTCGTATTCACCCGGTTCGAACCCTCGGGCATGGTCGACCACCCCAATATCAAGAGCACCACCTCCATCGTTGACTTCATCTTCCGGTCCCTGGCCTATGAATACCTCGGCCGCACCGATCTCGTTCACGTCCTCGACCGGCCCGAAGTCGCCAATACGGGCGCCGAAGACTGGGATATACCCACTTCCCATGATACTGGCAACAAACCGGAGCTCAGCGATGTCCGCATCGTAGCAAAGGCAAGCGGAAATATACCCACAGGCGGTACCCAGCCCCAGGCCGCAAAGACCTCCAGGGCTGTAACACCCGCCTTCCGCGCCGACAACGGCCTGGAAGCCATCAATGCAGCCGCCCGGAGCATGCAAAGCGACGCCCCCGCCTGTAATACCTGCGGCCATATCACGATCCGCAGCGGCACCTGCTATAAATGCCTGAACTGCGGCAATAGCATGGGTTGCAGCTGAGCTGGACCGCACATAAGCGCAAAATTATTGATCCATTTGGCCCTCCCGGGATGGGAGGGCCTCCTTTTGTCCCCTTCCCGGGGCCTCTTTCGGAAATCGATTATTTTAAACCCCCATCCCGCCGTACCTTACCCTTAGGACCAGGTATAACCTTACCCCTACGGAAAATACTAATATCAGCTTTTATACGTTTTTAGATAATCCTTTCAACCCTAAAATGAAAAACATGAAACGTCTTTTCGTCGCAATTCTCCTTTTGATCGTCACCAGCACCATGTTCTATTCCTGTAGCCGTAGCGTTACGCCTGACCAGGCCGCGAGCCACCATTACTCTCGTTGCCGGGATATGCGCTAGGCACCACAAAAAACTTTTTGAAGCCCCCCGCCCGTAAGCGGGGGCTTTTTTGCATCCGCACGTCGGCACTCTCCCTTTTTGCATTATTTTTACGCGCAAATGACTATTCAATTCGGATACAACAAGAAGCAGGTTTTGGATGGATTACGTGGCCACTTTTTTGGCAGACCGGAGATCCGAACCATGGTCATCATGATCAATGTATTTGCAATATTATCAGCTATCTTATTTGCACTCAAGAAGATACAAGTCCTTCCATTTCTCATTTTCTCCGTCCTCTGGTTCTGTCTCTGGCTGTCCATCCGCCGCCTTCTCCCCCTCAGCATCTATAAGCGCTCCGCCACCTTCCAGGATACCTTCATCCTGACCCTCGAAGACCGCGGCGTCCTCCTCGAGACAAAAAAAGGGGAACAGCTGTGGAACTGGGACGACTTTACCGCGTTCAAAGAGACCCTTTATTTCTTCCATATCTACTTCAGTCCGCGCTCATTTTTCATGATCCCAAAAGACTCCTTTAAGGATATTACCGAGATCCAGGCCGCCCGCAAACTGCTGAAGGAAAGGATCGGAAAATAACTAACTTAGGTGGAAAACCTGCCCATGCCGGATTCCCCCTTACCTATCGCTCCCCGCACCCCCTGGTTTTCCAAATTCACCGAATGCCTGTTCGCCGGAGTCGCCACCCTCAATATCTCGATGTCGCTGATCCAACTCCTGCCCTACACACTCCCCTTTAGCCTTGGTCGTTATGCCTTTGCCGTCTTCCTGTTGGGACAAATAATCATTGCCCCCCTCTTTGCCCTGGTCTATTCCCTCATCTGGCAGTCCCGGGAAAAACGCCGGGCCATAAACTCCGACAGGCTCCATGCCTGGCTTCAGGCCCTCCTCCGCTATTGGCTGGCCTTCACGATCTCCATCTATGGTTTCGGGAAGATTTTCAAAACCCAGTTCGGGGTCTCTTTTTCGCGCAACGATGTTCCCATCGGTCAGCTCAGCGGCTTTGACCTTACCTGGAACTATTTCGGCCATTCCTACGTCTTTGCCGTCCTCATCGCCGGACTCCAGATCGGCGGATCGATCCTGCTCCTTTTCAGAAGAACGACCCTGCTGGGCGCCGCTATCCTATTACCCGTAATGGTAAATATTTTGCTGATCAACATCTTTTATCATATCGTCATCGGCGCCTTCCTCAACTCTGTTTTGTTTGCCCTCGGACTGCTCTATCTGTTAGCGCTCCGCCGCGCCGAATGGATAAAATTGTTCTTTCATCAGGAAAACCGGCTGCCCCCGATCGGCCCCGGTTGGCTGAAACAGGGAGCCCGGCTCCTCGCCATCGGCGGCGCCTTTGCCATCCTTTTCAGCGCGGTCAGCAAAAATCCCGGTTCCCCGCTCGAAGGCAAATGGACGGTCGATCTGCTCGTTCGCAACAGGGATACAGTGGGGCCGGATGCCTGGCTCGCCAACTCCGGCGCCTGGCGCACGGTTTATATCGAACATTCGCACCAACTGCACTTCTGTCCCAATCCCTATATCTACGAAAAGGCCAGATGCCTCGACGCCGGCTTCTTCTACAACCCTGCAAAAAAGCAGCTGCAACTTTTTTTCCCGGGCGACAACAGTCATGCCGATACGGCGACGGAGACCGTCAGCCACTATGACGGAAGTCATATGCATTGGGAAGGGATGTTGGGGGGAGACACCGTTCAGCTCCAACTTTCCCGCGTCGGCGAATAACGTCTATTTCGGTTTGTATTTCGCGGCTTCAAAAAGACTTCGAACCGGCAGGGTCATCATCTGTGCGGGGGTCAGGTCCTTGTGCGCCGAGGCATATTTCCTGACGATCTGCCATCCCACCCAGGCGCCGATATTCCCCGGCGCCGCATCAGGCATCCCAAGCGTCTTCGGCCCCTCGCCAATATAATTCTTGATGATATCGGGGTCCTGCGTATACAGATCGGTTCCCTGTAAAAAGAAGTTCCACACCGCCGCCTCATTCCCCGCGCACCAGTCCAGCTGCGCCTTGGTATAGCCCGTCCGGATACTATCCGGCAGATCAGGCGATAGCTTACCGGCGAGCCAGAGGTACCGGCCCTTGATGATCATCTCATCGATAAGCGGGCGGCCGTCGCTGCTGTCGGGGAAGATGTCCTGCGCAATCGCATTCAGACAATTGGCCGTGATATACTCCGGTTCAAAACGCCGGGAAACATACTGCGGATACAGATCCTGCCCCTTGCCCGTAAGATAGAAGGGGAAATTCCTGCCGGCATAGGATTGCAATCCGATGGCCAGCGCATTCGAGGTGATGGCGACACCCGGCCCATCAAACGGCCCGACAAAAGCCACCGCCCTTTGCGGCAGCTTGTACTGCGGAAAATAATATTTTACAAATCGGAAGCCCCGCTGCAACTCAGACTCCAGCCAGTCAAGCCGCGGATATTTCTGTTTCAGGGAATCACTCACCCCGAGATAGGTGATCAGAAACTGCCGCGTCGCGGCAAAAGCGATCCGGCTCGTATCCGTCAGGGGCTCGGCCGCGCCAAGAATGTTTTCCACGAAATCAGGAGTGAACCAGGGATATTCCCGATCCAGCCGCCGAAGCCCGGAAATAATGTCATTGGAATCGATATTGAAAAAAGCGGTGTCGAATCGTTCGATATGCACCTTCCCGACATCCACACCCGAGACATCCGGTTTGTCGGCCGAACCGCAGGACACAAACACAATACTGACAGCAAGAAAAAGCGCGAATGATCTCATTTCTTTTTTTTAACAACTTTTTTTGAAGCCTTTGCCTCGCTGTTGAAGGCAAGCGCCAGATTTACCCAATATTCAAAATCCTTTTTCTTCTTGATCCCTTCCTCGCTCACAAAGACAAAACCGGTCATCGTCCTTCCATTGTGGATCATCGGCCGGCAATGATCCATCTCCAACGCATCCCCATACTGACGCGGCCCGATACGGCAGAGCATTTCATCAAGCCGGACGCAAAGACACATCTTTCCGTTCACCATGAAACAAATGCCATGGAACATCTTTTTTTCCACCACATCCGGCAGATGGGCAAGCGCCTCCCTGATCCGTTGGGCAAGTCGTTCATTGAAAGCCATAGCCAAATATACCGATTTCGTTAACTTTGCGCCTATAGCATTTTCGCTAACTTTGTAGTATGAAGATCGCCATCGCCCAGCAAAATTATCATGTCGGCAATTTTGAAGAGAACACCCGGAAGATCATCGCAGGCATTAACCAGGCAAAGACGGCCGGCGCCGACCTGGTAGTATTCACCGAACTGTCCGTTTGCGGTTATCCACCCCGTGACTTCCTCGAATTCGACGACTTCATCGCGAAGTGTGATACCGCCATCGATCGCATCCGCCGGGAAGCCGACACAATCGGCGTCATCATCGGCGCACCGGCACGCAACCCCGCCCGGGAAGGGAAGGACCTCTTCAATGCTGCATGGCTGCTTTATGAAAATGAGATCAAAGGCGTAGCACACAAAACCTGCCTGCCCAACTATGACGTGTTCGATGAATACCGGTATTTCGAACCCGCCTATGAATGGAAAGTGATCCCGTTCAAAGGCAAAAAGATCGCCCTCACCATTTGCGAAGATGCCTGGAATCTCGGTGACAACCCGCTATACCGCGTCTGCCCGATGGACCAATTGATGCTCCAGCATCCCGATCTGATGATCAATATCTCGGCGTCCCCCTTCGACTATGATCACGATGAAGATCGGAAGGAAGTGGTCCGGCAGAACGTACTGAAATATCATCTCCCGATGTACTACTGCAATGCCGTAGGTTCGCAGACGGAGATCGTTTTCGACGGCGGCAGCGTCGTCTATGATGCCAAGGGAAATCTTATCCACGAACTTAAATATTTTGAAGAGGACTTCGCGGTAGTCTCCCTGCCGCATGCCGTGCCGCCGCTGTTCGAAGAATTGCTGCCCGGGCTTTCGGTCCGCACCGACGCCGGCGAAGAGAACGGCGATCTCTCCGGCCTGCCCGTTACACCCGTTGGCGCAAAGAATACCGGCACAGCCACGCTGAATACCGATGTCTTCGATAAGGACATGCGGGTGTCGAAACAAAATAACCCCGACCGCGTGCTCGAATACCTCACTGACCAACGAAATATCGGCCAGATCCGCAAAGCGTTGGTCCTCGGCATCCGCGACTATTTTTCAAAAATGGGTTTTACAAAAGCGATCCTCGGCAGCAGCGGCGGTATCGACAGCGCAGTAACCCTTGCGCTTGCAGTGGAAGCCCTGGGAAAAGAGAATGTCCGGGCCATTCTTCTGCCCTCTGCCTACTCAACGGGGCATTCGGTCAGTGACGCGGAACAGCTTTCCAGCAACCTCGGAAATCCCTACGACATCATCCCCATCCGGGAAGTCTATGATGCCCTCGTCCACACCCTCGAACCCGTATTCAGGGATACGCCCTTCGGCCTCGCCGAAGAGAACCTCCAAAGCCGGACACGAGGGAATATCCTCATGGCCCTCGCCAATAAATTCGGGTATATACTGCTGAATACTTCCAACAAAAGCGAACTCTCCACCGGCTATGGCACGCTCTACGGCGACATGGCCGGCGGCCTCAGCGTTCTCGGCGACGTATATAAGGGGCAGGTATATGCCCTCGCCAACGACATCAACCGCGACGGCGAGATCATCCCGGCCAACATCCTTCATAAAGCACCCTCCGCCGAATTGCGGCCCGGCCAGAAAGACAGCGACAGCCTCCCCGACTACGATATCCTCGACAAGGTTCTCTACCAGTATATCGAACGCCGGCAGGGACCCGCGGCCATCATCGCCATGGGCATCGAAAAAGCAATGGTTGCACGTATCCTCCGGTTGGTAAACACCAGCGAATACAAACGCAACCAGTTCTGCCCCATTATCAGAGTCAGCTGTAAAGCATTTGGGATGGGCAGACGCATGCCCATTGTTGGGAAATACCTGTCATAACCTTAAGCGCCCGGCCCTCACCGGCCCGTGCCCGCCTAGTGCTTCAGCGAAACGATATATCGGTAAGTGACACCCAGAAGCGTCGAGTCGCGATACACGGACAAATGAGCCGAATCCAGCGTCTGGATCGTAACCCCTGACTGCAGGATCGGATTGCCCGTTGCCTTCAAGGTCTTGTTGTCGGAACTCAACGTCCAGATAAAGGAAATGGTTTGTGCCTCGCCAACAGTGCAATGCTGGCTGCCGGTATTAAGCGAACCGGTATTGTCCGTATTAAAGGTGTAAAGATCATCGCGTTCGCAGATCGGCACCACCGTGGTGTCGCCACCCTGGTCTATTTTCCCGTCATTGTTGGTATCAAGACCCGAAGTGTCGTACTTCCAGGGCTTGGCCGTGAGATTGGCAGTGACGGTTGCGGCTGCCTTCGTACTGTCCTGGTTTGAATTGTTGCCCGTGCCACCATTCTTGTTACAGGAGGTAACAATGAAGATGACCAGCGATGCAGCCGGGATGTAATGCGACAAACGGATTAAACTTTTCATGGTTTTTAGTTACAAGGTTATGCAAAGGTTACACCAAGGTAATGCATCTCCCGAGAAATTACCATAGTAGAACTACGATTAAGGGTTATCGCTTAAGAATGATGATATACCGGCTGCTCGTCCGGCCCAGTTTCTGATCGGCATAGATCTCCAATCGCCGGGGAGTTAATACCCGGACCTTGTAATACTGATCCTGGAAATAGATCGTGCTGTCATTGGAAAAAGCCCAGACAAAGGGGAAACTGTCCTGGCTGCCCACCCTGCTGCGGCGCGAAAGCTGTGTATATCCTGTGCCATCCTTGCAAAAAATGATGGTATTGTCTTTCTCATTGCCGGCAATCCGGGGATCCAGCGCATCAAAACTCGCCTCCTGATCGTCAAAACCCGCCTTCTCATACTTCCACGGACTATTGGTCAATAATTCCACATCTTTACCCGATGTACTTCGGCTGGCACAACCCATCATTAACACAAACGCCGCAAATCCCAGTATGGTCCGTTTCTTGTACATCTGGCGCATCATTTTCAATTTGAAGGTGCGGAATCACCCAGGTTTAAAACTCGAAACCCAATAACATTATTGTTAACATATATAATAATTTTCGAATTAAATAACGGCTTGCGGGCAATGCGCTAATTTGCCGTAATTTCGAACCCCAAAGTAAGTTCACCATATGCTTTATACAGCGGAGGATATCAGACAGTTAAATACCAAGATCCAATATCAGGCTGCCTTCATCGATCGGCTGAGAGATGAAGTCGGCCGGGTCATCGTCGGCCAGCATCAGATGCTCGACCGGCTGCTCATCGGCCTGCTCAGCAACGGACACGTCCTTCTCGAAGGCGTTCCGGGCCTGGCTAAGACATTGGCTATTAAATCATTGTCCCAGGCCATACACGCCAAGTTCAGCCGTATTCAGTTTACTCCCGACCTGCTCCCCGCCGACGTCATCGGGACCATGATCTATAATCAGCAGAAGCACGAGTTCGTGGTTCGCCGGGGACCCATCTTCGCCAACTTCGTGCTGGCCGATGAGATCAACCGCGCCCCGGCAAAAGTGCAAAGCGCCCTGCTGGAAGCCATGCAGGAAAGACAGGTCACCCTCGGCGACACAAGCTATAAACTCGAAGAACCCTTCCTCGTCCTGGCGACCCAGAACCCCCTCGAACAGGAAGGCACCTACCCCCTCCCCGAAGCCCAGCAGGACCGGTTCATCATGAAGGTGCTCGTAGACTATCCCACCAAACAGGAAGAACAACTCATCATCCGGCAGAACGTGCAGGGAACTCAATCTCCGCAGGTGGAACAGGTCGTGACAATGCAGGAGATCATGCAGGCAAAGGACCTGGCCCGCCAGATCTATATGGATGAAAAGGTCGAACACTATATCCTCGATATCGTCTTTGCGACCCGGACTCCCGAAAAATATAAACTGGAGAAGCTGAAGCCGCTGATCGCCTATGGCGGCAGCCCCCGCGCAAGCATCAACCTGGCCCTCGCCGCAAAAGCAAACGCCTTCCTCAATAAACGGGGCTATGTCATCCCCGAAGACGTCCGTTCCATCTCGAAGGATGTTCTGCGCCATCGCCTCGGGCTCACCTACGAAGCCGAAGCCGAAAGCGTGAACGTGGAAAACGTCATTGACGAAGTGTTGAAAGTCATTCCCATACCGTAATCGCCAAAGGCAGCATGCTCACAACCACCGAAATATTAAAAAAGGTACGGGAGCTGGAGATAAAAAGTAAAAGACTGACCCGTCATCTTTTCACCGGAGAATACCACAGCGCATTCAAAGGCCGTGGCATGAGCTTCCGGGAAGTGCGGGAGTATGCCGCGGGCGACGATATCCGGTTCATCGACTGGAATGTATCGGCACGGTTCAATCATCCGTTCAGCAAACTCTTCGAAGAAGAACGCGAACTGACCGTCATGCTGCTCGTCGACGTCAGCGCAAGCGCTTTGTTTGGCACCACCCATGCCCGGAAAAAAGACCTGATCACCGAAATCTGCGCAGTGCTGGCGTTTTCCGCCGTTAATAACAATGACAAGGTGGGCGCCATCTTCTTCAGCGATAAGATCGAAAGCTATATCCCCCCCAAAAAAGGCCGCGAGCATGTCCTCTACATCGTCCGGCAATTGCTCACCATCGAGCCGAAACGAAAAGGCACCAACCTCAACGAGGCGATCCGGTTCCTCAACCGCAGCGCACGGCAAAAAGCCATCGTCTTCCTGCTGAGCGACTTCCTCGACGGCAGTCCCGAACAGCGGATGACCAGCGCCAAACCCGAGCCCGGATTCGAAGATGCCCTGAAGGTCGCCGGGAAAAAACATGATATGATCGGGATAAAGGTCTACGACAAGATGGATATGCAGCTTCCGGCAATCGGCCTGGTCGAAGCGGAAGACTCTGAAACAGGCGGCCGGTATTGGGTGGACACAAACGACTACCTGGTGCGCACCAACTACCAACAATATTTCTTTAACCACACCGAACAGTGTAAAAGCATTTTTCAAAAGGCCGGCTGCGATCTTCTGCACTTGCGGACAGACGAAGACTATGTAAAGATCCTCCAGCGATTCTTCGTAGGCCGCCACAGGCCCGGATAGTACATGAGACCCTTAAGATCATATATCATTGCAATGTTCCTATGGCTGCCGGCTATGCTTCACGCACAGCACAAACCCGCACCCGCGCCGGCCATCGTAAAAGCAACGATCGACAAAGACAGCATCCTCATCGGTCAGCCGATCCAGTTCATGCTCGAAGCAACGGTTCCCGACAATATTCCCTTCGCCTGGCCCGCCACCGATACACTGCCGCATTTCGAATGGCTGGAAAAAGGAAAGATAGACACCGCCGTGCGCCCCGGTCAGCGCTACTACCGGCAATACTTCACCATCACCAGCTTCGACTCCGGGAATTGGGTTATCCCGCGGCTCACCTTTTTATCCGGTACGAAAAAAGCGATGACCGACTCCATCCGTATTGATGTCCGCTACTCGAAATTCGATCCTTCAAAGGATTTTCACGATATAAAGGATATCATCGAAGTACCCAATCCCTGGGCTCGCTGGATCCCCTGGATCGTAGGAGCGGTTACCCTGCTCTCGCTGGCCCTCGTTGTCTGGCTGATCCGGAAAAGAAAGGTCATCATGCAGATCATCACCCGCCAGACCCCCTTGCTTTCTCCATTCGAAGAAGCCATGAAACAGTTGGACGAACTTCTAAAACAGCAGCTTCCCGTCAATGGCGCGATAAAAACATATTATAGCAGGCTGGACGAGATCTTCCGGGTCTATCTCTTCAGAAGACTCAACATCCACAGTCTCGCCGAGACCAGCGAAGAACTCATTGCCCAACTGCGTAGCTCCGGCCTGGAGCCTGCTCAGTTCGATTCCGTGGCCGAGACCCTGCGGATGAGCGACTTTGTAAAATTTGCAAAATACCAGCCCGGGATGGCTGACAGCGAACATCATTACCAGGTGATCCGCTCGGCGATCACCGCACTGGAACCGCCACCGCCAAACCCTCAAACCACCAAATAAAGCAACGTGCTGTACGATTGGTATCAACATATTTATTTTTCCCAGCCGGCCTTCTTCGGGCTGCTGATCCTCATTCCCTTGCTGGTCTGGTGGGAAATAAAACGTGCCGGTGAGAACCAGGCAACCGTGGTTTTCTCCTCGGTCCGCGCCTTCCGCGGTCTTCGCTCCTGGAAGAACTTCCTCCGCCCCGTGCTGTTCATCCTCCGTCTGCTGACCCTCTGCTGCCTGATCATCGCCCTTGCCCGTCCTCAAACCCGCAATGACGAACAGCTGGTCACCGGCGAAGGCATCGACATCGTACTCTGTCTCGACATCAGCGGCAGCATGCTCGCCCAGGACTTTACACCAAACCGCATGGAGGCGGCAAAGAACGTCGCGTCGGAATTCATCGACCACCGGCCGACCGATCGCATCGGCCTGGTCATCTTCTCCGGGGAGAGCTTTACGATGTGTCCGCTGACCACCGACCGCAACGTGTTAAAATCCCAGCTGTTCAGCGTTCAGAGCGGCCTGCTCGAAGATGGCACCGCCATCGGCTCGGGCCTCGCCACCGGCGTCGACCGTCTCCGCAACTCCCCTTCAAAAAGCAAGGTCATTATCCTCCTCACCGATGGGGAGAACAACGGCGGCCTGATCGACCCGAATACGGCAAAAGAGATCGCCAAATCGGTGCACGTAAAAGTCTATACCGTCGGCATGGGCACCGAAGGATTCGCGCCCGTACCCGTGCAGACCGCCACCGGCGTCGTCATGCAACGCGAAAAAGTCAATATCGACGAAAAGCTCCTGACCCAGATCGCCACGGAAACCGGCGGCCGCTACTATCGGGCAAAAGACAACGAAAGCCTCAAAGGCATCTATGACGAGATCAATCGCCTGGAAAAATCGAAGATCGAAGTCTCCACCATTCGCCGCTACACCGAGCAATTCTTTCCTTTCGCCCTCGCGGCCGCGGTGTCGCTGATGCTGGAACTGCTCCTTCGCTGGACGGTCCTGCGAAAGTTTCCCTAACTTCACACACGCATGCAGGGTAAAGTCTACAAATCCACGGGATCCTGGTACGTCCTCAAAACGGCCGAAGGCGAAACCTGGAATGCCCGCCTCAAAGGGGTTTTCAAACTCGACGGCATCACTTCGACAAACCCCATCGCCGTCGGCGACGACGTGGACTTCGAACCGGAAAGCGAAGAAGATTCAACGGCCATCATCACCGCCATCCACGACAGAAAGAATTATATCAACCGGCAGTCTCCCTCCCACCGGAACCAGCATCATATCGTGGCCTCCAATCTCGACCAGTCTCTTATGGTCGTCACCCTCAAAGATCCACGCACCTCGCAAGGGTTTATCGACCGCTTTCTCGTAACAAGCGAAGCCTACCATGTACCCGCAGTTCTCCTGTTCAACAAATCCGATCTCTTTCGCGCAAAGGAGGAAGATAGATTCGAAGACTGGAAAGCAATGTATTCGTCGATTGGCTACCGGGTCATCCGGATGAGCGTCCATACCGGTGAGGGATTGAACGAGGTCAAAACATTGCTGCAGGGAAAGATCAGTCTGCTTAGCGGTCACTCCGGGGTGGGGAAGTCCTCCTTCCTGAATGCCCTCTATCCCGACTGGCAGTTGAAGACCCAGAACGTCAGCGGCTGGAGCGGCAAGGGGATCCATACCACCACCTTCGCGGAAATGTTCGACCTGCCTACGGGCGGCCGGATCATCGACACCCCGGGAATGCGCGAATTCGGTTTGGTGGATATCACAAAGGAAGAACTCTCCGGCTATTTCCCCGAAATGCGGGTCCTTGCGGGACAATGTCAATTCAACGATTGTCTTCATCTGGAAGAACCGGGATGCAGCGTAAAGCTGGGTGTCCAGGAAGGAAGCATCGCCCCTCATCGCTACACAAGCTACTGCGCGATCCTCGGAAGCCTCGGCGGCGAGAACTACTGACGGGTGATCCGCATTCTACTTTTTCTCGGGCGCATTTGTCACGTCATGCCCTTGTTCCACGATCTCTTCTTTCAGCGGCGGTGGCTCCTTTTCATCCCGCTCATCGCCAAAAAGATAACCCCAGGGCTTGAGCGGCTCGATCCGGTCGAATACGATCTTGGCAATGGCAATAATGGGTATCGCCAGAAAAGTGCCGGGAATACCCCAGATGGATTCCCCGATGATTACCCCAAGCACGGTGATAAAAGCATTGATCCTGACCTTCGACCCGACGATCAGGGGAAGCAATACATTCGAGTCGATGAGGTGGATCCCCAGGATGGTGGCGATCACCAGCAGCAGCTTGGTTGCGCCGGCCGTCGCAAAGGTGACCAGCGTACTGAGCAGCGTAGCCGTAAAAATGCCGATATAAGGAATGATATTGAATAAGCCCGTGATAAGCCCGAGCAGGATGGCGTACTTGATCCCAAGGATCCATAAGGCAAGACAGCATACGACCGAAACGATCGCCATTTCAAGCAACAGCCCAAGGATATATTGGCGTATCCGTGACTGGATCTGCGCGAGTACATCATAAACGATAACGGAATTCTCCTCCTTGAAAACGGCCACGAGAAACCGGATGATCAATCGACGGTAATACAGAAGAAAGAACGTGTCGATAAGGATGAACACAAGAGTCAGCAGGACCGAAGAAAAGGACACCACCACATTCCCGATGACCGAACTGCCTGTCTCCAGCAACTTCGAGGTCGCGTTGTTCACATAGGTCATCTGCTGTTTGATGCGGATATGGAATTTCGCAGAGATCCATTGCTGCACATCGGTTACACCGGTGGCTACCTGCTGCTTAAACTGCGGCCAGTCGTCCGCAAGACTGGTAATCTGCGAACCGACCAGGTACAAAAGCGCGGCCAGCGAACTGACAAGGATCAGCACCGATAACAAAGAGGCCAGGCTCCGCGGAAAATGAACCTTCCGTTCGAAGAAGTTCGCAAGGGGCAATAGCATGACGGAAAACAATAGGCCAAAAGTCAACGGCACAAGAACAGTCTTTCCCAGGACGGCGATATAGAACAGGGCGATAAGGCTGATCAGCACCATCGCCAGCTTGGTATAAAAAGGATTTTGTCTGGTGGCTGCCATATCCCGCAATATACCCAAAAAAGCCAGACCCGCGTCAGCAGGCCTGGCTCAAACATTCAGCAAACATTCGTCAGCTATACGAGCCCTGACAGGTCAGGACATGTAACGGCGGGCTGTATTGATCAGCAGTTTACTTTCAAGGAATTTTGCCACTTCGACAACAGCGTCATTCTCCCTCCGGGGCGCCTCGCGGAACTTCCGGGGATAGATCGAAATACCGGTGTAAATGTTGTAGTGAAGGGTCAGGATATGTCCTTTGTAAAGGAAATCCCACATTAGTGAATCGAAATCATCGGTCTTTTGAGTGAATTTGATATCGAGGTCGTCGGAGAGGATATTTGCGACTTCATAGAAACGCTTCAATCCGCAGTCGTCGTCGATCACGGCTTCGGTACAGCCGAAATCCGTGCGTAGAGTTAGAGGGCTCATAGAGTAGGGATTTGAGTTTTATATTAGGGTATCGATTTACGGGGTATCTTTCGTTGCTATGCTTTGAACTTCGGTGACTTCGGGACCTTCTCTCCGCTTATTATTCGTTCCGCCCCTATGTTTTTCCCGTCACTCGGACACCCATACTTCGGGCCAAAAAGACTGCACGAGGAAAAAGCCAGGAAAAGGAGACAAAACAACGAGAGGAGAAATATTGTCTTCGGTAGTTTCATGGATATCATCTAAACGCTATTAAACGTACAAATATTATCCTGGATTTGCAAGTATCCACCCCCCTTTAACAAGCCCCGCCTAACCCTTTTATGGTAAATGGGTAGGGGTTTTTATAGGTCACCCTCTAAAATGTCGAAATTCTGGATTTTAGGGATTCGGCGCATCATTCGAGTCCTTGAACCAGCCCGCATAGACAAGATAGTGATTGGCAATTCTGTCAATCTGCCCGGAGATGAGATCGGCCGGTACATCCTTGATCTTCCTTGCAGGGATACCGCCGTAAATGGTTCCCGACTCCACCTTCGTGCCTTCCAGCACAACCGCACCGGCTGCAATGATCGAGTTCTTGCCGATCTCTGCATTGTCCATGATGATCGCACCCATGCCCACCAGCACCCGCTCATGAATGATACAGCCATGGATAATTGCGTTGTGGCCTATCGAAACACAGTCCTCGATCGTGACGCTGGATTTCTTGTAAGTACCGTGGAGGACCACCCCGTCCTGGATATTCACCTTGTTGCCGATGCGAATACAGTTGACATCACCGCGTACGACGGCATTGAACCAGATACTGCATTCATCACCGATCTCCACATCACCGACTACGGTGGCATTGGGTGCAACAAAACAATTCTTTCCAAATTTGGGGGACTTGCCTTCAACCGGTAATATCGTGGCCATCTTTTGTGGAATTTAGTTAGGAATAACCAAATTTACGAACTTTGTGCTTCCATGAGCACAGGTCACGATAATCATCGTTTATTCCATCGCCACGTCGCACAAACCTCGCCCAACCCCCTCGGTCTAGAGATCGTAAAAGCCGAAGGCGTCTATCTGTATGACCGGAACGGGAAAGAATACCTGGACCTGATCGGCGGCATCAGCGTCTGTAACACCGGTCACCGTCACCCCCGCGTAGTGGAGGCGATAAACGAACAGACCGGCCGCTATCTTCACCTGCTGGTGTACGGCGAACTGATCCAGACCCCGCAGGTGCAATATGCCGCGTCACTGGCAAGCCATCTGCCGGAGTCCCTCGACTCCGTTTATTTTACAAACAGCGGCGCCGAAGCGACGGAAGGGGCCATGAAACTGGCCAAACGGCTCACGGGCCGTACGGAGATCGTCGCGTTCAACAAATCCTATCACGGTTCCACACAGGGCGCCCTCAGCATAATGGGCGATGAATACTGGCGCAATGCCTTCCGCCCCTTGCTGCCCGGTATCCATCACGTGGAGTACAACAGCCCCGAAGCGCTGGATGCGATCACCGATCGCACCGCCTGCGTCATCGCCGAGACGGTGCAGGCGGAAAGGGGCGTCTTCGCCCCCGACAGAGTTTGGCTGCGGCAGCTCCGGCAACGCTGTGACGACACCGGCGCCCTGCTCGTTCTGGATGAGATCCAAACCGGTTTTGGCCGCACCGGAACCCTCTGGGGCTTTCAGGCCTATGACGTTATCCCGGACGTGGTGCTGTTGGGGAAAGCCCTCGGCGGCGGTTTGCCCATGGGCGCGTTTATAGCCAGCCGGCAGCGCATGTGGAGCCTCACCGGCGATCCGGTGCTGGGCCATATCACAACCTTTGGCGGCCACCCGCTTTGCTGCGCGGCCGGTCATGCCTCCCTGCAGGTACTGCTCGAATCCGGCTGGATAGAAGAAGTGTCGCGCAAAGAAGCGCTCTTTCGCCGCCTGCTCGTCCACCCCGCAATAAAAGAAGTCCGCACCTGCGGATTGCTGATAGCAGTGGAGTACGAAAGCTTCGAACAGAACAAACGCGTCATCGACGCCTGCATCGCCGCCGGCCTGCTCACCGACTGGTACCTGTTCGCTCCCCATTGCCTTCGCATCGCCCCGCCACTATCCATCACCGACGCACAAATAGAAAAAGCCTGCGCCACAATTTTATCCTCAAGTGATTTTTTTCATTAACTTTACATCCCCCCTCAACACCTACTCACGCAAATAGGTTAATCATTCTTTCTTCCATCGCTGCGGATAAGTGGAGCATCCGCAATTGACAATCCTTCTACGCCGGCGTCAACCGGATGCAGCCAAGTATTAACCTAAAAAAACAATTTTATGTCCGTCTTTTTGGAAAGAAAAGAAATGTTCGACCAGGTATTACTGCTGGCGGAAGATGAAATGCGGGATCCCGTCGGCGTATTCGAACGTTTTTTCAGCGATTACCGCCTGCATGAATGCCGTTTTATCCTCTGGGAGATGGTGCAAACCTGTCTCACTACGGAAAACACGGAATTCGAAAGTCCCGAGGACAGAGCAAACCTGCTCATGCGTTACAAAGACTTCGAGCGACTGCTCGAAGCCTGTACCCTTATGTTAAAAAAAACGGAAAAATGACCTTCCGGGAAAACCAAAGGCATCATTCTCTCGTATATAAGGGTGAATGAGAAGAATAATTTGGCTAGGAATTTGATTAGTATATCCCTGCTTCACGGCAGGGATTTTTTTTGTCCAACGGGCAAAGGGCCCGTCGGCTGCAAGCCAGACATAAGCCTCAATGCAGCGCGTGATAAACCAGCGCCGCTAAAAGCCCGCCGATCACCGGACCTGCCACCGGAACCCATGCATAAGACCAGTCGCTATCCCGCTTACCCGGCAAGGGTAGGAGAGCGTGCATGATCCTCGGACCCAGATCACGCGCAGGGTTGATGGCATATCCCGTCGGCCCGCCGGGGCCAAGCCCGATCCCCAACACAAGCAGGCTTACCGGCAACGCGTCCAATGCCCCGAGACTGCTTCCCGGCGAAGCAATGAACAGCGCGCCAAAGACAAGCACAAAGCTGGCGATCGCCTCCGCCATCAGGTTGTCAAAGGGACTGCGGATAGCCGGGGCCGTGCAAAACACCGCTAATTTGGCGCTCGCGTCCGCCGTCGCCTCAAAATGCGGCCGGAAACAGAGCCAGGCAAGAAGAGACCCTGTCATTGCACCAAGAAACTGCGCTCCGACATACAACGGCACGATATCCCAGGAAATCTTCCCGAGCATGGCAAAAGAGAGTGTAATGGCGGGATTCAAATGCGCCTTACTCGCTCCGGTCGCGCAGTAAACGCCGACAAAAACGGCCATCGCCCAGCCAAAGCTGATCACGATCCACCCGCTGCTAAAACCCTTCGATTTTTGTAGCACCACATTACTGACAACGGTTTGCCCGAGTAGGACAAGCATCCCCGTCCCGATAAATTCGCCAAAAAAAGGCGTCATAGTGTATAGTTTAAGAAGTTATGTCGCAAGATAGCCTGCCGCTAGTTGCCGGAATTCCTCCACCTGCTGCCGCTGCCAGCCGGCATCCTGGCCGAGTTCGCCCGCCAGCATCGCCGCTACCGGTTCCGCACATTCGATAGCCGCCCGGGCGTCCAGCAACAGACTGCGCGTCCGCCGGCTAAGCGCATCCTCCACTGTCATGCAAAGCTCTTCCCTCGCCGCCCAGATGATCTCCGCCCGCAGATACGGCAGCCGCGGATGCAGCTTTCCGCTCCATTCGGGGTTCGTCGACCCCAGCTCCCGGATCTTCGCCGCATCGCTGCCATGATAATGTTGCGGATCCGCGAAGTCGACAACCATCGCCCCATGGATCGGCAGCGTGGCCGTGACACAGGGCCGGTCCGGCAATTTTCCCCGGGCAATGGCGGTATTCACCGTATCCTCCGCCATCCGCCGGTAGGTCGTCCACTTGCCGCCCGTGATCGTTACAAGCCCGGAATCCGACACCACAATAAGATGGTCACGCGCCAGCTCGGCCGTCTTCCGGCTGCTGCTCCTCACCAATGGCCGCAAACCGGCATAGATGCTGCGGATATCCTCCGGGCCCGGCGCCCGCCGCAGATAACGGCCGATCTGCTCCAGGATAAAAGCAATCTCCTCCGGCAACGCCCGCGGCTCGATATCGATCTGCTTTACCGGCGTATCCGTCGTCCCGATGATGATCTTATCATGCCAGGGAACCGCAAACAACACCCGGCCATCATCCGTATGCGGCACAAGGATCGCCGCCTCCCCGGGTAAGAAATCCTTATCCAGCATCAGATGCACCCCCTGACTCGGGGCGATGATAGGCTCGCTCGCCGCATCATCCATCCGAAGCACACTGTCGGTAAACACACCCGTGGCATTGATCACCACCTTTGCGGCGATGGTATATTCCTTTCCACCAAGAGTATCCGTGACCCGTACCCCCGTTATCTTATCCTCCGCCTTTACAAATCCATCGACCCGGCAATAATTGAGCACCACCGCCCCATGCTCCGCGGCCGTTCGCGCCAGGTGAATGGCCAGCCGCGCATCATCGAATTGCCCGTCATGATAAAGAACACCGCCCCGCAGGCCCTCGGCATCGAGGGTCGGCGCCATTTGCAGCGTCTCCTCCCGCGACAGCAGTCTCGACTTGCCAAGCCCCAGACTACCCGCCATCCAGTCATATACCTTTAAGCCGATGCCGTAATAGGGGCCTTCCCACCATTTATAGTTGGGCACGATGAACGACTGATCCTTCACCAGGTGGGGCGCATTCCGCCGAAGGATGCCCCGCTCATGGAGCGCCTCCGTGACAAGCTTCACATTGCCTTGCTGCAGATACCGGACCCCGCCATGCACAAGCTTGGTGGCACGCGACGACGTGCCCTTCGAAAAATCATATTGCTCTACCAGCAGCGTGCTGAACCCGCGGGATGCCGCATCCACCGCCACCCCAAGCCCAGTGGCCCCGCCGCCGATGATACAGATATCCCATTGCTCCGCGCCCTTCGTTTCAAGCGCCGCTATCATCTCCTGTCTTTTCATGATCATGCATTGTCGGCCCAGGCAATCGCCGCCTTTACGGCGCGCTGCCAGCCATTCAGCAATTGCCGCGCTTGTTGTCCCTCCATCTCCGGCCGAAAACGCCGGTCCTCCGCCCACTGCTGCCGGATATCCTCTTCCGACGACCAGTAACCGACACCAAGACCCGCCAGATAAGCCGCCCCCAGCGCCGTCGTTTCCGTCACCACCGGCCGCACCACCGGCACCTGCAAAATATCGGATTGAAACTGCATCAGTAGATTATTGGCCGTCGCACCACCGTCCACCCGCAACTCCTTCAACACGATCCCGCTGTCGGCTTCCATCGCCTTCAGCACATCATAGGTCTGATAGGCGATACTCTCTAGCGCGGCCCGCGCCATATGCGCCTGCGAAGTCCCACGCGTCATCCCGAAAAAACTCCCCCGCGCATATTGATTCCAGTGAGGCGCCCCAAGTCCCGCAAAGGCCGGCACGCAATAAACCCCGCCCGTATCCGCTACCTCCGCGGCCATTGCTTCCACCTGCTGGGCCTGACGGATAAAATGTAACCCATCCCGCAGCCACTGCACCACCGCCCCCGCGATAAAAATACTCCCCTCCAGCGCATACTCCGTCTTGCCGCCACGCGTCCAGGCGATGGTCGTGATAAGCCGGTTTTTGGAGGCAACCGCCTTCGTCCCCGTATTCATCAGCAGAAAACAACCGGTGCCATAGGTGTTCTTGACCATCCCCGGCTGCGTACAAAGCTGCCCGAACAACGCCGCCTGCTGGTCTCCCGCAATGCCGGCTATCGGGATCCCGACCGACCCTGGCGCCATGATGCTGCCGGTATGTCCATATAGTTCGCTCGACGGCCGCACCTCGGGGAGGATCGCCGCCGGGATCTCGAAAAGCCGGAGCAAATCGGCATCCCACTGCTGCGTGTGAATATTAAAAAGAAGAGTGCGGGAGGCATTGGTCGTGTCGGTGATATGCAGCTTCCCAATCGTCAGCTTCCAGACCAGCCAGCTGTCCACCGTTCCAAAAGCCAGTTCCCCCTTTTCCGCCCTGGCCCTCGCCCCGGGGACATGATCCAGGATCCACTTGAGCTTGGTCCCCGAAAAATAGGCGTCGATCACCAACCCCGTCCGCTCCCCGATCATCGGTCCCATCCCCCGCGCATTCAATTCATCACAAAACCCCGCCGTCCGCCGGTCCTGCCAGACGATCGCCGGATGGATCGGCCGGCCGCTGGCCCGCTCCCAAACCACGACGGTCTCCCGCTGATTGGTGATCCCGATGGCGGCAATATCCCGGGTGGTAAGGTTGCTCTTCGCCAGCACCTCGGCCAGCACGCCATACTGCGACGACCAGATCTCCTCGGGATCATGCTCCACCCAACCCGGCTGCGGATAGTGCTGGGTAAACTCTTTTTGCGCCATCTGCCGGATCTGCCCGTTGTGATCGAATAGAATGGCCCTCGAACTGGTCGTGCCCTGGTCTAAAGCAAGGATGTAGGATGCTGGCATGTAATCGTCTGTATTATTCCCGAATGTAAGAAAAATCCCCCCGCCGCCGCAAACTCCGCCGCCCGGCCCCGGCTCCCCAAGATTTATTTCCCAGAGCGCGAAATTCTCCATACATTTACGTAAGCACTTACGTAACTAATATCAATCATCATGGATTTCTATGAACGCACCGGCAAAATGGCCCTCGGCAGCCGGCTCCGTCGCCTCAGCGAACAAATGACCGAACAGGCCGCCGGCATCTACGACCTCTATCAGGTCGATCTTCAACCAAAATGGTTCCCCGTCTTTTACTCCCTCTCGCCCACCGGGGAAAAATCGATAACCGACATCGCCCGCGAAATTGGCCATACCCACCCCTCCGTCAGCCAGATCGTCCGGGAACTGGCGGCAAAAGGATATATCGTCGAAAAGAAAGGCGAAGCCGATGGACGAAAGAACTTCGTCCTGCTCTCCGCTACCGGCCTCGGGATCCGCCAGAAAATGCAGGCTCAGCTGGATGATGTCACCGCGGCCATCGAAAAAGCCATGAAAGAGACCGATCACGATCTCTGGAAGGCCATCGCCGAATGGGAGTTCCTGCTGGAACAAAAAAACCTGCTGCACCGCGTCCGCGAAGAAAAGAAGATCCGGGAAAGCCGGGAGGTCGTGATCGTGGATTATACGCCGGCCTGGCAACCGGCCTTTCGCCGGCTCAATGAAGAATGGATCACCAAATATTTCCGGATGGAAGAAGGCGACTACAAGGCCCTCGACCACCCCCAGGAATATATCCTCGACAAAGGCGGTTATATTTTTATCGCCCTCTACAAGAACGAGCCCGTCGGCGCCTGCGCCCTCATCCCCATGCCGGATGGCGGTTTCGAACTCGCCAAGATGGCCGTCTCCCCCCGGGCCCAGGGTCTGGGCATCGGCTACCTCGTCGGCAAGGCCTGCATCGACAAGGCCCGGGCACTCGGCGCACCCCGCGTCTACCTCGAAAGCAACACCACCCTCAAACCCGCCATCAGCCTCTATCATAAATTCGGCTTCCGTAAAGTCGCCGGCCCCCCATCCCCATATGAGCGCGCAAATATTCAGATGGAGTTGATCCTCTGAGCCCTGACACCCCGGTTAAAGCAAACGCCGGCCCCTGCCCGAAGCAGCCACCGGCCCTGGCCCGAAGCAGCCACCGGCCCCTGCCCGAAGCAGCCACCGGCCCTGGCTTAAATAGGACTTGCATATCTCGGTTATCTTGTCTTTTTTTGCGGAAGTTTATCGACCCCTAACCGACATCGTATGAGCCCATTGATCCGCCCGTTAACCGCCTTGCTTATCCTTATTGGCCTCTCTGTCCACGCACAGACCGGCGGTCCGCAGTTCATCTACCCAACCTTCAGCTGGGGCGTCTGCGAGAATGCTTCGCCCTATGATCTCCGGCTCTACCTGGAGACGACCTACAACGGGCCCTACACCAATCTGACCTATTCCGTCGCGACCCCTGCGCTTCATGGCACCGCCGCCATCAGCAGCGCCGCCAATTTTACCTCCAATCCGGTTTTCGGGGTCTACCAGCCAAACTCCATAACCTATACCCCCAATCCGGGCTATGCGGGTACCGATGTCGTCGTATTCCAGGTCACCGATGGAACGCTTTCCTCCCAAATGACCCTGACGCTGACCGTGGTGCCTCCTCCCGCTCAGCCGGGTGCCATCATCGGCCAGGATGTCGATACCGTCGGCCTGAACACGGTGAGATATTCCATCGACGGCCCCACCGATCCAAATGTAAATTATCAATGGAGCTATTCCGGTTCGTATGTCTTTATCGGCGGGGGCTACTTCCCAAACACCGGGAACCCGGTGGATGTGAGTTTCTCCCCTTACCCGGCAGCTACCAGCGGTGTGCTCAGTGTCGTCGCCACCACCATCTGCGGTACCAGCGCCGCATCCTCAAAAGCGATCACCGTTCAGCCGCTGCAGTTCATTAAATTCGACTCGTTCCCGACCCCTACCTATGGCGATCCTGATTTCTACATCGGCGCCTCGGCAACGTCGACGCTGGAAGTACGCTTTGTCATCGCGGATACGACCATCGCCCGGCTCACCACCGACTGGACCGGCAGACCACAGATCCATATCAACAAAGCCGGCCAGACGACGATCACCGCCTTCCAGGATGGCGGCCGTGGCCTACAGGCCGCAACACCGGTGACCCGCACCCTGCTGGTCAAAAAGAAGGACCAGTTTATTATCTCCCTTCAACTGCCGCTTACCTTCATCCTGGGGTACGATACCCCGCCAACCCTCAAAAGCACGGCGACCTCAGGTCTGCCGGTGCAATACAGCAGCTCCGACACCCGGATCGCCACCATTGACGGCGACCAGCTAAATTTTCTCGATACCGGAACCGTAGCGATCACCGCCAGCCAACCCGGGGACAATAACTACAACGCCGCAATACCGGTCACTGCTACCGTCCTGGTGCTCAAACCCGCAAAACTACCCAACGGCGCCAGCCTGTTCCCCAATCCTTCGCACGGCATCTTCTACTGCCTGCCGGACCAAACCTTCACCGCCGGCGCCTATATTCTTTACAACGGAAACGGCCAGCAGGTCGGCGCCAACAACCGGCTCTATTACTATAACCATATGTTCGCCGTCGACGCCCGTCATGTCGGCCCCGGCATCTATTACCTGAAGGTGTTTGGAGGAAAAGACGGCAAGCCCGCTACCCTGCAATTCAAGGTCCTGATATATTAAAGATTTTTACCCCTGCAAATTTTCCTCTAGGAAAATTTGCAGGGGTAAAAAAATAGCCTTTACTTTGTACTTCAAAGTGCTTTTATGACCAATCAAAGTCCAACCGAGCAATCCCTCGAAACCCTGCAGGACATCAAACGCATGATGGAACGCAGCTCCCGCTTTATTTCCCTCAGTGGGTTAAGCGGGGTCAGCGCAGGGGTTTGCGCCCTCATCGGCGCCTGGATCGCCCGCGGTTGGCTGACACCCTATGTCGATTCCGACGGCTCCGCACAAGGCGAATACCACGAACATCCGCTGCTCCAACGCATGATCTTCCTCGCCCTCGGAGTCCTCATCGCCGCACTTGCCTCCTCCACCTTTTTCACCTGGCGCAAAGCCCGCCGCAGCAAACTCCCCATCTGGGACCATGCGTCCAAACGGCTTGCCGCCAATATGGCCATCCCCCTTGCCGCCGGCGGCTTCTTCGTCCTGGGACTGCTTGACCACTCCGGCTGGTCCTACGTCGCGCCCGCCTGCCTCGTATTTTATGGACTCGCCCTCGTAAACGCCAGCAAATACACTTTAACGGATATTCGATATCTTGGACTTTTGGAAATAGCACTTGGCTGTGTAAATATGTACTTTCCTCACTACGGATTGCGCTTCTGGGCCGCCGGTTTCGGCGCACTGCACATCGTGTATGGGCTGATCATGTGGTGGAAATATGAAAGATCATGAAGAATCCGATCGGGAACCTGAACAAAGTATTCGATAGTCGCATCCGCATGGGAGTGATGAGCATCCTGTTGATGAACGAAGAGATCAGCTTTAACGATCTCAAACAGCTGCTCGAACTCACCGACGGAAACCTCGCCTCCCATCTGACCAACCTCGAAGAGAACGGCTTTATAAAAGTTCACAAGGGGTTCATCGGCCGGAAGACGAATACCACCTATTCCATCACAAAGGCCGGCGAAAAAGCCTTTAAAGAACATCTCGAAGCCCTTGAGAATATGATCCGCGGCGTACACAAAGCATGATTTGCCGCATCTATAAAACATCATTCGCGGCGTACACAAAACAAAATTCACGGCAGACACAAAAAACAAATTTTTTTTACCCAAATACTTTGAAATGCAAAGCGCTTTTAAAATATCTAATCTTCGCCCCCTCTTATCCGGTATCCTCGGCTTCATGCTGATGCTGCCCGCCTGCTATTTCCTGCTGGCCTTCCTGATCCGGCTTTTCTTCGGGGCGAAATCGATGTACTATGATATCGCACCCTCCTTTCTTCAATCACCCTTTCATCCTTTTGCACTCCATAAAGCCCAGCTCATTCTCGGCTGTCTATTGCTGGCTGTACTCTTTAATGTTGCCGCCATCCTGAAGCTACGCCTGCACCAGAGTTCGAAAGGCCTGGAGCTGGGCGTAGCCTACCGGCGGAATTGGCTCAACACCGCCATCGCGCTTCAAAGCGCCCTCCTGCTGATCGTCCTGGCCCTCTATACCCTCATCCAGCATATCCGCTATTAAACCGCTAACCATGAAGATCAAAATGATCCTGCCTGCATTGACAGAAGCAAAAAGCCCCTTCTGGCGCCCCATAAAATATTCCCTCTTCCCCCCGCTGGGCCTGGCTACCCTCGCCGCCTATTGTTCGCCCGACGATGAGATCCATCTCCAGGACGAACACGTGGAACAGCTCGATCTCGATGACGAGCCTCAGCTGGTCGTCATCCAGGTCTATATCACAAACGCTTTCCGCGCCTACGCCATCGCCGGCCAATACCGCCGGAAAGGGGCATACGTTTGCCTGGGCGGTCTGCACGTCAGCTCCCTCCCCGAAGAAGCCGCGCAGCATGCCGACAGTATCTTTATCGGCCCGGGGGAAGACACCTTCCCGGAGTTTCTTCGCGACTTCAAAGCCAACCAACCCCGGAAACGTTATTACAACAAAGAGCGGGATATTGCCGCCATTCCACCCATCCGCCGCGATCTCATCAAACGTACCCGCTATCTCGTCCCCAACTCCATCGTGGTCTCCCGCGGCTGTCCACATCATTGTAACTTCTGTTATAAGGACGCGTTCTTCGAAGGCGGCCGCTCCTTCTATACCCAACGGGTAGACGCCGCCCTCGCCGAGATCGACCGCCTGCCCGGCCGGCATCTGTACTTCCTCGATGACCACCTTCTGGGCAACCAGCGGTTTGCAAACGCCCTCTTCGACGGGATGAAGGGAATGAACCGCGTCTTCCAGGGCGCTTCCACCATCGACGCCATCCTTCGGGGCGACGGAATAGAACATGCCGCCGAAGCAGGCATGCGCAGCGTGTTCGTCGGCTTCGAGACCCTTAGCCGGAATAATCTCGTGCAAAGCAATAAGAAACAAAACATCGGCCGTGACTATGAAGAAGCTATCCGGCGACTCCATTCGCTGGGGATCATGATCAACGGCAGCTTCGTATTCGGCCTGGACGACGACGACCCGGATGTGTTCCAGCGGACCGTTGACTGGGCCGTAAGGAATTCTCTGACGACCTGTACCTTTCATATTCTTACTCCCTATCCCGGTACCCGCCTCTTCAAAGACATGGAAGCCCAGGACCGCATCCTCCACCGCAACTGGGATTGCTACGATACCCGCCAGGTAGTGTACAAAACCACGGGACTCTCCGCCGACCAGTTGAAAAAAGGCTATGACCATGCCTATCGCTCCTTCTATTCCTGGGGCAATATCGTAAGGGCAAGCCTCGGCCACGAGGATCTCAAACACCGGATCAAACATTTTGCCTACGCCGGCGGCTGGAAAAAATTCGAGCCGATGTGGAATTTTATAATAAAAACAGAGGGTCTTAACAAGATGCTACCTTTACTGGAAGCCATATTGTCGAAGGTGAAGCGCGGTCAAACCGCGGCTCCCTTTCCCGCAATCGCATAAACGTAAACGCATGCAACCCGAAAAATTCTCCATCCGCAGCCGCCTCATCAGTTTCACCCACGCCTTCCGGGGCATCCGGAATTTCGTGCTCTATGAACACAACGCCCGTATCCATTTCACGGCGACCATCGCCGTCCTCATCGCCGCCCTCGTATTTAAGGTCTCCTGCCCCGAAGCCGCTACCCTCGCCGGGGTAATCGGCCTGGTCTGGGTCGCGGAGATCGTCAACACCTGCTTCGAAAAGCTCGCCGATCACATCACAAAACAACGGCATCCAGAAATAAAGATCATAAAAGATCTCGCGGCCGGCGCCGTCCTCGTGGCGGCCATCATCGCCGTCATCGCGGGTCTGTTCATCTTCATCCCAAAAATTATATGACAACCTTTTCTTTTCAAAACAAATATCTCAGGAGATTCTTCTTCCTGCGCACCGAGCTCGACCGGCTCCTGACCGCCAGCATCATCTTTAGCTGCGGACTGATCGTTTTCCGCATCCTGCACACCGGGAGCTGGATGTTCGTGTACATGATATGGAACCTGTTTTTAGCCTATATTCCCTATGCCTTGTCCAACTGGCTGACTGCATCCCCGAAATGGATGCAGCAGCCTCTTTTCCGCTATGGCATCTTCCTGGCCTGGCTTGTCTTCCTGCCCAACACATTCTACATCCTGACCGACCTCTATCATCTGCACGATAGCCGGCATCCCCTCGCACCCGAATGGTTCGACCTCGCACTGATCTTCTCCTGCGCCTGGAACGGACTGCTGCTCGGCGTCCTCTCCCTCCGGCAGATGGAAAAATTGTATAACCTGCCCATCTATCCCATCATGGCCCTCAACGCATTTGGCGTCTATGTCGGTCGCTATCTTCGGTACAATAGCTGGGATATCCTCAGCAACCCGTTCCAGTTGGCGGCCGATATCGGGACAATGATCATCCACCCCTTTCGTCATCAATATGCCTGGAATATGATCGGCTGCTACACCGTACTGCTGATCTTTATTTATACCATGATGAAGAAACTTAGCCGTGCACTTAACTGACCAACCCAAAATAAAACACACAAACCATGGAAATTAAACCCAACCTCTGGGGCAGCTTTCGCGTTGCCTTCAAAACCGCGCTCATCGGCGCCCTGATCCTGCTGATGCTCATCCCGACATTCTTTATCCAGGACCTCGTGCGCGAACGCCGGGACCGTCAACGGGACGCCGTCTCCGAGATCAACTCCCGCTGGGCCGCCCCCCAAACCGTGACGGGTCCGGTCATCGGAATCCCCTACATGGACGTCAACACCGACAACGGCAACAAGGTGGAAGTAAAACGCTGGGCCTACTTCCTGCCTTCCAGGCTCGATATCCACACCCGCCTCGCACCCGAGAAAAGATATCGCGGCATCTACCAGGTCATCGTCTATACGACCGAACTCGACATTCGCGGCAGCTTCGACAGCCTCCATCTCGAAGAGCTGAGTCTCTCACCCGCCAACCTGCTCTGGAAAGACGCCACCATCTTCTTCGACATCAGCGACCTCCAGGGCCTCAAGGAAGATATGAAGCTTCATCTGGCCACCGCCGGCTTCGCCACCGCAAACTCCGCCGGCTCCGTCGCAATCCTCACCCCGCAAACCGCCGATCTCGACCTGGCCCCCGCAAGCCGCTCCACCGAACAATTCAAAACAGCCCTCGGCGCCACTTTGCCTGCCTGGATGCAATCGGCCGCAAAGAACAAACTGGAATTCTCGGCAACCGTGAAATTGAAAGGCTCCGGCAACCTCTCTTTTGTCCCGGCCGGCCGCGAAACAAGCGTACAGGCTACCTCCGCCTGGCCCGACCCCAGCTTTACGGGCAGCGCCCTCCCCGATACCCACACGATAAAAGACAGCGGCTTCGTAGCCGACTGGAAAGTGCTGGCCCTCAACCGGAAATTCCCCCAGCAATGGAAAGAAGGGAATTACGACCTGGAGAGTTCTGCCTTTGGCGTCAGCCTCATCGTCCCCGTCGACGTATACCAACAGACAACCCGCAGCGTCAAATACGCCATCCTCATCATCCTGCTCACCTTCACGGCCTTCCTGCTGATCGAATGGGTCTACGACCGGATCATTCATTCCGTGCAATATGCGCTGGTCGGACTCGCCCTATGCATCTTCTATGCCCTGCTGCTGTCCCTCTCGGAATACCTGGGCTTCAACGGCGCCTACACCATCGCGGCTCTCGCTACCATCGGCCTCATCGCCTGGTACGTGGGCAGCCTCCTTCGCTCGGGCCGCATGTCACTGTTCATCACCCTGCTGCTGGTCGTACAATACGGATTCGTATTTACCCTCATCCAGTTGCAGGATTATGCGCTGCTCATGGGTAGCATCGGCCTCTTTATCACCCTGGCGATCGTGATGTACTTCTCCCGGAAAATAAAATGGGACCAAAAGCAGGGCGGCCAACCTTCCGCGGAACCCGCCCCGGTTACTCCCTAACCCTAAAAGAAAAATAGCATGGGCATCTTTGTCCTGGGTATGGTACCCCTCTTTACCTGGATCGACTTCTTTTGTTTCCTATTCACCGGCCGTCGGTGCTTCCCGCAGCTCAAACACTTGTTACAGGTGCTCGTTATGCTTGGACCGGTGGGCATTCTCCTCGACGATCTGGGTACTGCGAATAGTTGCTGTGGTGGTTCGGCCATATTCTCGCCCACCCACCGGCTTTCGGCGGTAGTACTGGTGGTACTTTGTCTGATCGCATTCTTTTATTCGGCATGGAAGAAAAGGCTCGCCCCACCTTTGCTGGAAGTCGTTGTCAACTGCCTGTTGATCATTGGCATCGTCTTCGACAGCTTTGTGGGGTTTCAGGGCCGGGATACCTGGTATTGGCTTTTCGGCATCCTCCCGGTCGCAAATCAATTCCTGTTGGTCCTGGTCGAAAACCATTCCCTGGCGCTGGACAGCGTAAGCGACGAGGAAGCGCCGACTGAAAACCGCTTCATCATGATCTGCCGGCGAGTGGTATTTAGCCCGGCCTGGCAAAAAATGCCGGTACTCGTACTTCTCTGTCTTCCGTTGCTGGTCACACTCATTGCAGTCTTGCTCTTGTTCGGACAAAAACCCGATTCCTTCGTCCGGGTCTTCACAGACACTTACCAACACGGGTTTTCAAAGCTGGACTATCAGTGCGCGGGTGTGGTCTGCGGCGGCCATTTTCTCTGCACAATTGCCGCGAAAGGTAGCCCTCGCCTCGTAAAACCTGTCAGGATAGGAGTGCGGGCGGGTCGCCTGATCCAATGCAACCGCCAGCTTCTCATTTCCAATGCCTTTGAAGAACTGCTCGAGCAGAAACTACCCTGGCTGCATCGCCCTGTCAGGGCGCTGTACAACAAGATAGGCGACGGCATCCATCGCTACTATGGAGTCTTCGATAGGGCCTGGGTGTCGAACGGCATCTATCTGCTTATGAAACCGTTGGAGTGGCTGTTTTTGGTGGTCCTGTATCTGGCAGACCGCAATCCCGAGACGCGGATCGCCCAGCAATATCTCCATCGTGATCACCGTAGGTTAATTCTTAACCACAACGTGTTAATATCCGCGTTTCGTAACTTCAGGGATGAGGCTAAATTCAAACCTCATAACCCGAATACATGAAAATAAAAACGGTCAACGCAAAATTATATCAGTGGACAGGACCGGTCACCACCGGTGACACCATCTTCGCCACCCCGGTAAGCCTCCTGCCTTTCCAAAAGGATTCGCAGGCGGCTTATCGCTTTTTTAGCTGGCTGGTGCTGGAAATAGTCACCGACGATGGCCATATCGGCATCGGCAATGCCGGCCTCTGTCCCGATATCACAAAAGCCATCATCGACTCGAAGCTAAAATCCCTGCTCATCGGCGAAAATCCCCTCAACACGGAATATCTCTATGAGAAAATGTATCGCAGCACGGTCGCCTTCGGCCGCAAAGGCGCAGTCCTCGCGGCGATCAGCGCCGTCGACATCGCCCTCTGGGATATAAAAGGCCACATCATGAAACAACCCGTTTTCATGCTCATGGGCGGCAGGACAAAAGAACAGATCGACACCTACTACAGCCGGCTCTATACCCGGGATCTCGACAGCCTTCAAAAGGAAGCCGCGCACTACAAGGCCGAAGGTTTCACCGGCATGAAGCTGCGCTGCGGCTACCCCCTGACGGAAGGCACCGCCGGGATGCGGAAGAACGTTGAAATGGTCAGAGTCGTCAGGGAAACCGTCGGCGACGACGTGGATATCATGCTCGAAGCCTATATGGGTTTCGACTTCGCCTACGCAAGACGGCTGCTCAGAGAGCTGGAACCCTATAATCTCCGTTGGGTCGAAGAACTGCTCCTCCCCGACGAGATCCACAATTTCGCAAAGCTGAAACAATACACGGAGATCCCCCTCTCGGGCGGGGAACATGAATATACCCGGTTTGGGTTTTACGATCTGATAAAAGCCGACGCCCTCGACATCTTCCAGTTCGACACCAACCGCGTCGGCGGCTTCACCGAAGCACAGAAGATCTGCACCCTGGCCTACCAGAACGGCATCGAGATCATCCCCCACGGCGGCCAGATGCACAATCTCCACGTGGTGATGAGCAGCTTTGCCTCCCCGATGGCAGAGTACTTCCCAAAGACAGGCATCGAAGTAGGAAACGAGATGTTCTGGTATATTTTTGATGGCGAAGCCATCGCGAACGACGGTAAACTACAGCTCGACGATCACCTGCCCGGCGTCGGCCTGACCCTCAAACCGCATCCCGAACACTTCACCATCATCGAATAAACACCATGAGCATCCTTCAACAATTCAATCTGCAGGGGAAAACGGCGCTCGTGGTTGGCGGCAACCGCGGACTGGGCCTCTCCATGGCAAAAGCGCTCGCGGAAGCCGGCGCCGATATCGCAATCGCCGCCCGCGACAAAGAAAAGAACAAGGCCGCACAGACAGTCATCGAAGCCGCCGCCCCCGTACGCTGTATCGCCGTCACCCTCGATGTTGGCGATGAACAAAGCGTCATCGCCGGCGTCCAGGCCGTTACCGCACAGCTGGGCCGGATCGACATCCTCATCAATTCGGCCGGGATCAATATTCGCGGCCCGATCGAACAGCTCTCCCTCGATGACTTCAACAAAGTACAACAGATAAACGTCACCGGCTCCTGGCTCGCTTGCCGGGCCGTCATCCCGGGGATGAAAGAACGGGGCTATGGCCGCATCATCAACCTGGGCTCCATGCTCTCCGTTACCGCAATCGCCGAGCGAACACCCTATGCCACCAGCAAGGGGGCCGTGATCCAGCTGACAAGAGCACTCGCTATCGAACTGGCCACCCACGGCATCACCGTAAATGCCCTTCTCCCCGGTCCCTTCGGTACCGACATGAATCTGCCCCTGATGAACGATCCGGCAAAATATCAATCCTTCATCTCCCGCATCCCCATGGGCCGATGGGGCGAACTGGAAGAGATCGGCGGCATAGCCCTCTATCTCGCCAGCCCCGCCTCCAGTTTCATGACGGGCGCCTGTATTTCCATCGACGGTGGCTGGATCAGCCAATAAAAAAATTACCATGACCAAACCTATCCGCCTCGTCCAACTCACGCATCCCACCGGGCAACGCCGCGTGGCCCTCGTCGAAGAACCCCAACTCCGGCTCCTCGACGGCCCATCATCGATCTACGAAGCCGCACTTCAGGCCGTCGATAAAAAAATCCCGCTCCACCAGCTCATCACCACGCTCGCATCCCAAAGCCTGCTGGACTACGACTCCATCTACGGCGGCCAAAATGAATGGCAATTACTGCCCTCCTTTGATCACCCCGAAAATCCTGCGGCCTGTCTGGTATCCGGTACCGGCCTCACGCATAAGAACAGCGCCCTGGGCCGGCAGATGATGCACCAGACCCAGGACAGCCTTACAAGCCCGCCTACGGACAGCCTTCGCATCTACCAATGGGGCGTCGAAGGCGGCTCCCCAAAACCAGGGACCGTCGGCGTTCAGCCCGAATGGTTCTATAAAGGCACCGGTCATGCACTGCGTGCCCATAACCAACAACTGGAGATCCCCCCTTTTGGCGATGACGGCGGGGAAGAACCGGAGGTCGCCGGGGTCTATATCGTCGATCCTTCCGGTCACCCCTGGCGCGTCGGGCTCACAACCGCCAATGAATTCTCCGATCACGTCATGGAGAAGAAAAACTACCTCTACCTGGCCCCCTCCAAACTCCGCAACTGTGCCATCGGTCCCGAACTGGTCATCGGCGGAGCGTTTACCACCATCGACGGCAAGGTCAGCATCCGGCGGAACGGCCAATCCGCCTGGACCACGCCGGTCCACACCGGCGCACAGCACATGGCCCACAGCCTCGAAAATCTCGAACACCATCATTTCAAATACCCGGATCATCGTGTCCCCGGACAGGCGCACATTCATTTCTTCGGCGCTGACGCCTTTAGCTTCAGCAAGGGTTTTGTCCTGCAGGATGGCGATGTCATGGAGATAGAATGGGCCGGCATGGGCCGACCGTTGCACAACCCGTTGAAAAAAGGCCAACCCGTCAAATCGCTGGTAAAACCCGGCATACTATGAAGGGAATCAGTCAGGGGCCGCAAACCTCCAACATGCGTTGGGTGATGATCGGCCTGGCCTTCCTGGCTACCGTTCTCAACTACGTCCACCGCCTGGCCTTTAATTATCTGAGCGCGGCCGGCGATCTGCGAAAGCTCATCCCGGATGATGTCTTCGGTTATCTCGGGACCGTTTTCTTTATCGCTTACATGATCTCCAACGTGGTCTCCGGCTATGTCATCGACAGGCTCGGTACAAGACTGGGGTATATCTGCTGCATGCTGTTCTGGACCACCGCCGGACTCTTTCACGCCATCGCCCGTACCCCCTGGCAGTTCGGGATTTGCCGTTTTATGCTGGGCTTCGGCGAAGCCGGCAACTGGCCCGCCGGCCTGAAAGTCGCCAGTGAATGGTTTCGCCCACACGAACGCTCGACGGCATCCGGTATTTTCAACAGCGGCTCGGCCCTGGGCGCCATTATCGTTCCGCCACTGGTGGCGTTTATGGGCTCCCGTTATGGCTGGCAGTCCACCTTTGTCATCCTGAGCATCTTTGGCTACGTCTGGGTGATCCTCTACCGGCTGGTTTACTATACCCCGGCCTCCGCCGCTCCGCAAGAGGTTCGCGAACGCCCGATCTCTCCGCTCAGGCTCATCCGCACCCGGTTTGTTGCCACCTTCCTGCTGGCAAAGATCTTCCTCGAGCCGGTATGGTACTTCGTCACCTTCTGGCTCGGTCGCTACCTGGTGGATGTCTATCACTGGGATCTGAAAAAGATCGGCTTGTATGCGGTGCTGCCCTTTCTCATCGCCGACATCGGTAATATTGCCGGCGGCTATTTTACCCAACATATCATTCGCCGGGGAATGCCGGTTCCCCGGGCACGAAAGCTCGCACTGGGACTCTCCGGCGGCCTGATGGCGCTCGCCCTCTTAGCCGGGCCCTTCCTGATCACCTCGGCCGTTTCCGCACTGATCGTATTTGGCATCGCGGGATTTGGGTACACCTCCTACACCGCCAATTGTCTCGCCCTTCCCGCCGACGTCGTACCAAAGAATTCCGCGGCTTCTGCCTGGGGCCTGGCCTGTATCGGCAACGGCCTCGGCGGCGCCATCTTTCAATCCGCCTCCGGGATTACCCTGAAGACACTCTCGGTAACCCACGGCTACACGATGGCTTATAATGTCCTTTTTATTGCATTTGGAATATCCGCGCTCATCGGGGTTGCGATATTTCTCTTCGCAATGGGCCCCATCGTAAAAGACGAAACGCTGATTAGAAATCCACACCCATCGATACATTGAGCACCGGCTTCTGCTGGAAGAACGTATTCATCTGCCATCCGGCGTCGAATCGCAGGAAATAACCCAGCAGCGTACTCCGGACGCCAAATCCGTATCCGCCGGCAAACGGCCCGATACCACCGGCCTTGACCAGCACCGTAAGACCCGGATACTGATCGCTCTGGTAGCTTTGCTCGGGACGCTTCAGCCCATTGTATTTGCCGTTCCAGGCCGTGCCGAGATCGAAGAACTGCACCAGCTGGAAATTCCGCAGGAAGGCGTTGTTGATGGGTTTATTGAACAGCGTGGTGAATATCGGTAAACGCAGTTCGCTGTTGATGATAACGGCGTTGTTCCCGTTGGTGAGATTTTGATTGAAGCCGCGCAGGTTGACCGCCAGCGACTGAAAGGCATAGTTCGGGTCCTGTGGCTGCGGACTGTTATTGGCCTTGGGAAACAACCAACCATCCGTTCCGCCGAGATAATAGACGATCTTCCGGTTCCCCCAGGAGAAATCACCGGCCGCCCGCACCGCCCAGATAAAGTTGCGGTAGATAGGCAGATAATGTCTCGCATCAAACCCGAGGTTGTACGTATACCGGCCTTCACCCACACCCGCACCGCCGTTCAGCTGCGTATTCCAATCCATATACACCTTATACCGAAGCCCGTTCCAGATATCGGTGGCCTTCAGCAGCGTGTTGTCATAGACATATTCCAGGTGGACAAGTCCATAGTTCTGTTTGCCCTGCGGCGCCGCCTTAAGCCCCACGGAGTCGATCACATTCAACGGCGGGAAGCCGGTGATATCCGGCCGGATGACGACTTTATCTGTCCGGTAACCCACCGACAACCGGAGACTTCTCACCTTGTCAAAAGGATATTTGAGGATTCCCTGCCACAAATTCGTATAGGCTTTGGCGTCATAGGGATACAACGAAGAACCGAGGTTCGGGTCAAGATAATTCCCCGTTTGCGTTTCCCGGTAATAGACCAGCGAATAATCGAAGAGATGCTTCAGATAATCCACCCGCAGAAAGTACTCGCTGCTCCCGTCAAAGAAAGAGGAGTTGCCGGGCGCAAAAGTCGCCTGGTTATTCGTATTGACAATCGGCGTCTGACTCCCGCCGCTGCCGAAGAAAGGCAACCGGATCGCGCCGGTAAACCGGATATCCTCAAAAAGATCGAAGATGGAGGCCTTAAGCATCCCGCTGAAGGCGTCCTGTCCGCTCAGGTTGATCGGTAACGACCCGGTAAACGGCTGGTATTTACTGACCAGCACATCGTTGTTAAAGCCGGCCGTGAAATTATCGACAGAGAACTTCAGCCGGTAATCAAAAAGTTTCGCCTTCTGAAGCAGGGGAACTTCTTCCCGCTGCCGCTGCGCGGGCCGGACCGCAAAGGGATTGGCGACATTGGGCCTCCGGTTGGCCCCCGTGTCTTTCGACCGGTCAAACTCACTCTCAAAGAAATCCGAGGTCGGCTGACGGCGCAACGAATCCTTTCTGGGCGCCGTTACGGGCCGCAGAACACTGGCCCCGGCAATCTGCGATTCCGCAACCGTCTTCTTCCGGTAATCGGTCATCCGCGCAATCACGTTGCGCTTGGCAAGCGCCGCCTCATCCACCTTCAGCTTATAAAGGAATTTTATATCCCCTTCCTGCCGCACTTCACTCACCTGCCCGTTGTCCCCGGCATTCTTGGTCTCGACCAGGCTGCTTTGATAATTGGTGATCGGGAAGACATAGGCCGAATCATTGGACAGGGAAACTACATACGAGGTATCCGCCTGCGGCTTGTTATACGCCTTCAGCGTCGAGTCGAGATCGCTGGCAGTAGGGTTGTGCAGCAACTCATCCCCAACCTTGTAAACCGTGTCCAGTCCCGCCCGCTGCGTATGGAAGAAACCCGCATACCGGTTGGCAATCCCGTTCTCATCACTCACAAAAGTGAAGTGATTGCTGTTGTACTGCATCGGATAGCGCGCATTCCCATATTTCAGATAGGTCAGCTGCGAGATCTGTTTTTCCTCGTTGTCATTCCAGTTGTCGACAAGGAAGATATTGTAATGATAGTTGGAAGGCAGCACGGTATCCTTGGTGCCGGCATGGGCCGACGGCCGGTTGGAAGAATAGATGATCCCCGTCTTGCCCGGGAAAGCGATAAAGGTGGCATCCATGTCATCATAGATGTCATTGGTGATCTGCCGGTAAGTCTGTTTGTCGAGATCATAGACATAGATGTCCGACTGACCGTTACGCACGGCGCTCATGATCAGCGTGTGATCGTTGAGCATATACTTGAAGTCCTGCACCTGCTGGAAATCGGGAAGGTCCTGCGTGATCGGCTTGTATTTCCGGACGACATCATAGACAAAAAGTTTGGTCTTCCCCCTGTCCCAATAGACACAGGCCAGCCGGGTTCCCTTCTGATCCCAGGCCAGCAACGGATAATGCGGATTGATCTGCTCCTGCAGCGACCGCACCCCGTTCTTCAACAACACCTTGGTGAAAATATAATTGTCATGCAGGCTGACCGTGTACTTCCCGCGATTGTACTCCACCACCGCATAGGTCTGGCTCTTCGGCAAAGGATTCGGCGTGAAATGGAAGAAATCCTTGTGATCGTTGATATCCTCGGTCACGGAAACCGTCCCCTTCGGGAAATTGCGCCGACCCCGAAGGTCCTTTTCATATTTTTCCTCTTCCTCCATCATGAAATCCTTGAGGACTTCCTTGAACTTTTTCTTGCAGATGCGCAGTGACGCATTGTTCAGGTTCCGGTACACCCGCGACAGATACAGGAAATAGGTGACGTTCTCTTTCTTATACTTATCGGCCAGATAATACCAGAAGGCATGCCCGGCAAGATTCGGCCGCTCATAGGCAAACTGATAAAAATTCTTGTACCTCCCCGAAAGCATCGCCGACTTGAGCTGGTCGTCAAGCAACGTATTCCAGTTCTCACCCACATATTCGATATACCCATCCGTCAGCCATTGCGGCAGATCGAGCAGGGCCTGGTTGGCCGCAAACTCGCCCAGATCGTCCCCAAAAAGAATATTCTCCACCAGGATGCGGGCAATCCCCTGGCGAATCTGAATACGCAGATTGTTATGGTCGCCATTGTAATAGACCACCATTTTATTATTCACTAATTTCGTGATCCCCCCAGTCGTCTGCCAGTCGAGATTGAGCCCGATGTTGGACTGCTCCATGTCATTGTACGTGTTGTAAATGACGATGTTGGCGCGGCGCTGGAGCCCGTATTCGACAAATTTTTCAATCCCGGGCAGCTCTTTTTCCGATAATTGGAGGACATATTTGGCAAGATCCTGCCCCCCCTGGTTAAAGTAGGTGTTGAAATTGGTCGTTTGGTAGTATTGCCATTTAAACTTCTTGAATTGCAGGCGATTTTTACCGAATTCCACCGTATTCACCTGAGCCTTGAGGGATCCGGTGAAAAAGAAAAGGCTAATAAAAATCCAGAGAAAATAGTGGGACTTCAACCTGAACTGATGAAATTGCATACCTGCTTTCCTTTAAAGGTTTTAAAGTTATAACAATCCAACCTACCGGTGAAATTGATTTATATATTAAATTATGGCCTATGCTTACCGTAAAGTCCTTCGCATTCAATCCCGTGCAAGAGAACACATACGTGTTATCCGATGAAAAGGATGCCTGCTGCATCATCGATCCGGGCTGTTATTTCGGCAACGAACGGACCGCCTTAAAGGAATATATTGAGCAGCAGGGCCTAAGCCCAAGGTTATTGGTCAATACCCATTGTCACCTCGATCATGTTTTCGGGAACAAATTCGTCAGCGACACCTGGGACTTACCCCTGCATCTCCACGAAAAAGAAGAATCCGTACTGGCCGCCGCCCCGGAATGGGGCCAGGCCTGGGACATGCCCTTCGAGAACTACCGGGGAGAACTGATCTTCCTGGCCCCCGGCAGCCCCGTCCTCCTGGGGGATCATACCTTCGATATTCTCTTCCTGCCGGGCCACTCCCCCGGCAGCATCGGGCTGTATTGCGCCGCACAAGGCTTCCTCATCGGGGGCGATGTTCTGTTCCGGGGAAGCATCGGCCGGACCGACCTCCCCGGCGGGCATCACGAAACCCTTCTGGCCAGCATCCGCGACCAGTTATGGCCCCTTCCGGACGAGACGATCGTCTATTCCGGACACGGCGAACCGACTACAATTGGTTGGGAAAAGAAAAATAATCCCTTTTTGGCCTAAGCGGCCGCGGGCGGGCGCCCCCCCAGGTACTTCCCGATCACCGGCAGGCGCCGGAACTCCTTGCGCTCTACCCGCAGGATGAAGACCGTATACCCGGCCATTAGGATCGTGCCCACCGTCAAATGGTAGACAAGGTTATCCCAGAAGCCGGTAAGCCCCACATAGACAAAATACAACAGCGCCACGATCACCATATAGGCGATCAGTTTCTTCCGGGCATAGGGCACAGGATAAACCTTCTGTCCCCACACATAGGAAATGACCATCATGCTGGCATAACAAAGGAAGGTGGCCCAGGCCGAGGCCATAAAGCCGAACCTCGGAATAAAAACATAATTCACGATCAGCGTGATCGCCGCCCCGATCAGCGTGATATAGGCCCCCGAACGGGTACTGGTCGAAAGCTTGTACCAGATGGAAAGATTGTAGTAGATGCCCAGGAACATATTGGCGAAAAGCAGGATCGGCACCACTTTCAGCCCTACCCACATCGACGGGTCCTGGATGAAATATTTCAGGACATCGATATACATCATCACAAACAGGAAGATGCCGCAGACCAAAATGACAAAAAACTTCATCACCCGGGCATAGGTACGCTGCGCCGATTCCTCCACGCTCTGCTTGAAAAAGAAAGGTTCGGCCCCCATCCGGAAAGCCTGCACAAAAACGGTGATCAGCAACGACAACCGGTAGCAGGCGCTATAGATACCCACCTGGTAGGTGGCATAGTCGTTGACATGCGGCAGCCGCCAGTCCAGCATGATCCGGTCGAAGGTCTCATTGATCATCCCCCCAAAACCCGCGACCGTCAGAGGCAGGGAATAGATCATTACCTCCCGCCACAACCGCACGTTGAAGGTCCAGTGGGGTACCTTCATAACAGGGCTCAGTAACAACAACTGAAAGGCATTCTGAAGGACATTGGCCAGTAAGATATACCCCACGAATCCATAGCGCGGCTGATAGATCAAAGCGATGATGCTGTTGGGATGGGTCTTGAGCAGCCTTGGACAGACCGAAAGAAAGAAAAACACCAGCGCGATATAGACCAGGATGCCCGATATGCGGACAAACGCGTACTTCCGCGGCCTGCCCTCGTGCCGCAATCGGGCAAAGGGGAGCGCCGACAACGCATCGAAGGCGATCATCAGGGCGCTTAAGGTAATATATCCGGGGTGGTTAGCCACATCCAGGACCGTGGCTACCGGACCCCGCAAAAGGATGATCACCGTGGTGATCAGCGTGGTACTCGAGATCAGGGAGATCAGCAGCGTGGGATAAAGATCGGCGGTCGGCGTGTCCTTTTTGTTGATATACCGGAAATAGGCATAGTCAAGCCCGAATAATACCCCGATATTGACAAAGGAAATGGCGGCATAGACAAGGCTCATCTGCCCGAACTCGGGCGTCCCTTTGAACTTGGCAGTCAGATAGGGGGTCAGCAGCTGGACCATGAACTTGGCAACGATAGAGCTCACGCCATACCATACCGTCTCGCCCGCTAATTTTTTAATACTGCTCAAATCAATGTTTTATCGCTGCAAAATTACCTTAGAACGGGGTTTTTGGCGCTAAAGTATCTCTTCTTCTTTGATAATACTGTGCTTCAGGGCGAAAATCACGACCCCCGCCGTGTTCTTGACGTCCATTTTCTCCAGTATCCGCGTCCGGTACCCCTCTACCGTCCGTTTACTGAGAAAAAGCAGGTTCCCGATCTCCTGAGCGGTATGCTGGAGGCAAATGAGCTTGATGATCTCGCGCTCCCTGTCCGTGAACAGCGGGCCCGCGGACTTCTTATGCGAATCAAACTTGCTCTTGACGATCAGAGACGCCAGATGCGCCGTCGTATGCTTGCAATAGAAGATATTTCCTTCATGAACCGTGAGAATGGCTTCGAGGATCTCCCGCTTATCGGCATTCTTCAAAAGATAACCCTTGGCGCCCGCCTCCAGCATTTCCACGATGAGATCCTCCTCCTCGAACATGGAGAGCGCAATGATCTTCGTCGCCGGGAAACGTTGCAGGATTTGCTTCGCGGCCGCAATGCCGTCCAGCTTTGGCATTTTAATATCGGTGAGCACCATATCGGGCCTTGTCTCATCCACCAGCTGGAGAAGTTCCTGGCCGTCACTCGCCTGCCCGGCAAGGGAAACGGATTCCTGTTTGGACAACATAAGAGCCAGACCATCCCGAAATATCTCATGGTCGTCCGCAATTACCAGGCGAATTCTGTTATTCATCCCGATAAAATTAGGACTTTAGCGTGGGACTAGCTCACCGGTATCTTGATAAAATAATTCGTTCCCCCGCCGGGGACCGAGTCCAGCGTCAAGACCCCATTCAGGATCTCACACCGGCTCTCCAGGCTCCGAAGCCCCAATCCAAGGCTGCCGGCCAACACCTTTTCCTTGTCAAAACCCCGCCCGTCATCCTTGGTCAGGCACAACAGATGCCCCCCCTCTTCGCTGAAGCCGATCTGCAGGTTTTTAGCCTGTGCATGCTTGATGGTGTTATGAACGATCTCCTGGATCATCCGGAAAATATGGATCTCCTTTTCCTTCGGAACCGAGACCTCCTTCACCACATACAGCTGGATATTCACCGACTGCTTGTTCTTGACCTGTAACAGAAATTCCCGGATAGCTTCCAGCAGCCCCTTCCGCTCGAGCGTGCTGGGAAGCAGGTCATGGCTGATCCGGCGCATACTTCCGATGATCTCATCCAGATAACCCCCCGTTTTCTCAAGCACCTCCCGGTCACCGGCATCCTCAACTTCCACGCTGCTGATGTTTAACTTCACCGCCGACAAAAGCGGCCCCAGACTGTCATGCAGATCTCCGGCTATCCGTTTTCGTTCGTTCTCCCGGATCGTGATCTCCGCAAAGATCTTCTCCCGTTGAAGCTTCATATACCGGCGATGATACCGGATGATGGATACGAAGAAATAAACGATGATAATCGCTATTATCAGAGACACGAAAAGAGTAATATTCAGGACCTTAGCTTCCATTATACATGAGTTGTCGGACTACGGTCCCCCTAATTAAGGGTGAACTTTTGGGGTTGGGGTATTCTGAGCAACGCAATGGCAAAAATAACATTTGTAAGGGCATTTACGTAGCCATGGAGCATTATTATAAATGTGGTGGTCTCCGTGGCCCCCATCAAACTGGTCTGATAAGCCCAATTAAAAATGATCGTGTAGATAAAGTAGATAATAAAGCCGATACAGATCAGGAAGGTGGGATTGCCAAACAGGTTGCGATAGTCATGCGTGATCATGAAATTGATGGTGTTTACACTGAAGAGCACCACCAGGAAACAATACAACACCTGGTAATACGGCACAAAATAATCCATCTGCCAGAAGACCAGGCGCTCTATCAGCCAGACAAGACAGGGAAGCAACAGCACGGCATAAAACACCGCATTCCGGCTTCGCAGTAACCCCCACATGCGGAACTGCCAGGCAATCAGCAGCCATTCAAAAAGCATATAGAAGTTGACGACGACGACATTGTGAAGGTGCAGCACCTTGATAAAATATACATTGAGCAGTTCCCAGAACGCCCCCATCAGGATCAGGAAAAAAAAGGGCTGGTAACTACTCTTTTTTATTCGACGCAACCGCACCAGCCCGACGAGGAGGGGAAATAAGATAAGTTCACTAAGAATAAAAATATAGATGGACTTCATGTGTAGTTACTGGTTAAGGCCGCTCCCCCCATTGTCGCAGGCCGTCGGACAGACCTGGCCAACCTCGAATCCCTGACCGTCATTCACCTGCAGCGCTTCCACATGCGCCGTGCCCGGAACCGGCTTCCCCTTTAGATCAACGAGATGATTGATGATATCGTTGCCCAGACTGTCGACAGGGATCAGCACCATCTTCAGCTGACCATTGGGATCACGGCCGAGATAGATGCGGATTCCCTTTGCACCACCTTGTTTGGGATTGGTCTGCGCCAAAAGATCATAGAACACATCGGCGGGGAATTCTTCCGCATTGTTGAATTGCAACGAATCGACCGCTTTGGGATGAAGGTGATAGTTGCTGTCGAGAACAGCCCGGAAGGCCTTTGTATATTGAATGGCCAGACTGATCGGTATGACGTGATTCCGCAGGGAATCTTCATTGATCGATGGTTTACCTCCCCCGTCATTTGGATGGGGACCACAGCCGGATACTCCGGAAAGAAATAGACAGACGACGGCAACAGGAAGCGCGCCCGGGAAAAGCCGCAGGAACGTCGGGATCTTTTTCATAACAAAGTGTTTTTGATTGAGCAACAATATACTGCTTCCGGAGATAAGCAGTATCAGGTATTACCCCCTGAATAAAATAGGTATAAGTACGCATGAACTTTACGTACCTCTGCTCTAGGGCAAACCACCTGGAGGATCGAAATTTGTGGAACCTGTCGGATCAGAATGTTGAAATTAATTTGCAAACCCCTACCCCCCTTTGCCTTCCGATCAGATACCAAATACCATTAAACATTCGTGAGGTTACCAGCAGCAATCCCGTCGACAGGTCGGGATTTGCTGTCTTGGTACGGACCCAGGTTTTCCGGGTCCGTACCTTGAATAAAATTACTCATCGCCCTTAACCCGGCGCCGCCCCGTCTTTATCTCGCTCTGCCGCTTCTTCTGCCCGATCCGCCGCTCTTTAGCCGCCTTCGATGGCTTCGTCGCTACACGCTTCTTCTCCTTCTTCAACGCCGCCTCGATAAGCGCCCCCATCTTCCGGACAACCTCCTCCTTATTCGCCAGCTGCGTCCGGTGTACCTGCGATCTCACCTGTAAAACCCCCTCCGAATTGATCCGCGACGCCAGCTTCCGCTCCAACACCTCTTTCTGCTCAGCCGTAAGCAGGGCCGAATCCCGGATGGAAAAATAGCCCTCCACCATCGTCTCCACCTTATTCACGTTCTGTCCCCCCTTCCCTCCACTCCGGGCAGTCCTGAAAATAATTTCTTTTGTAAGTTCGATCTTCATGTTATTTTACGCCCGCAACGCCGGCGTAAAGTTTGTTTTTGATAGATAAGCCGCCAGAGCGGCGATCCGTTAAAGATAGATTAAAATCATGCCGGTTCAGCCAATGCTGGTCCGCGAATTGCATTATCCTATTACCTTGTTTGCCAGCATCCGCCGTAATCATTCATGAAAAAATTCAGTAAGGACCTGCTCAGAAGTGCCTTTCCGCACTTCATCGCGATCGTCGTGTTCGTCGTGGTGGCTGTGATCTATTGCTATCCCGCCTTCGACAACAAGGTCCTGGAACAGGAAGACGTGCTGCAATGGCAGGGGATGGCGCATAACTCATTTAAATACAGGGATGTACACGGGCATTTCCCGCTGTGGAGCAACGGGATGTTCAGCGGCATGCCCGCCTACCAGATCGCCATGGACACCCAGTCCGTAAATATCCCCAGCCTGTTTTATGGATTGCTTACCCTCTTCCTGGTAAAACCCGCCAGCTTTTTCTTCCTGGCCTGCATCTGCTTCTACTTTTTGGCGGGAGTTCTCCGCGTAAAGCCCCTCGTCGGCGTCATCGGCGCCCTGGCCTTCGCTTATGCCACCTACAACGCCGTCATCGTCTCCGTTGGCCACGATACAAAAATGCAATCCATCGCCATCATGCCCGGCGTAATCGGGGCGATAATCCTTATCTGCGAACGGAAATACTGGCTGGGCATCGTAATGACCAGCCTTTTCATAGCCCTGATGATCTCGTTCAACCACATCCAGATCGTCTATTACACAATGATCATCGCCGCCGGCGTCCTCCTGGGCTACGGGATTCCCTGGCTCCGCCGGAAAGAAAGCCGCCTGCTGGGCCGTACCGTCCTGCTCGTCGTCGGCGCAGCCCTCATCGGCATCCTGTCCAACGCGGTAAATCTGTTCACCTCCTATGACGCATCGAAAGAGTCGATCCGCGGCGGCAGCGAACTGGCCGACGACAAAGGCAATTACACCCAAAACGGCCTCAGCGAACACGCCGCCTTCGACTTCAGCATGTACCGCTCCGAACCGCTGGTCATGTTCATCCCCGATATTTTCGGCGGCAGCAGCGACCTGCAGCTTCCGCCCGAACGGTCAAAAGCCACCCGGGTCTACCAAAAAATGCCCCGGACCCTCGCCGACCAGGTAGGGATGGATGGCCCGAAATATTACTGGGGAGGCGTGGGCGAACTGTTTTCAGGCCCTCCCTATGTCGGGGCCGTAATCGTCCTGCTGGCGCTCCTCGGCTTCTTTATCCTCGACAACCGGCACAAATGGTGGATGCTCGCCGTGATGGTCCTCACCATCATGATGAGCTGGGGCGGGTACTTCCAGCCCTTCAACAGCTTCCTGTTGAAATACCTGCCGATGTACAACAAGTTCCGGGCCCCCAGCATGATCCTGGTCGTCCCCTCCTTTCTGCTCTGCCTGATGGCCACCCTCACCCTCCAGCAGATTGTTGCCACCGAAGATAAGAAAGGACTCTGGCGCCGGTACCTCCGCGGATTGTTGCTCGTAACTGGAGTGTTCCTGCTGGCAGCCGGCCTCTATTTCCAGTTTGACTATTCCAGCCCCCGCGACGCCGATCTGCTGAAGAAGGCAAGGTCCTTTGGCCAGTCCGGCCTGCAAATGATGGAAGCCTTCGTCGCCGGACTCCGGGCCGATCGCCAGCAGCTTTTCGGCCAGGCAATCATTCATACCCTGGTCATCGTCTTCATCGCCGCTTTGTTGATCACCCTCTTCATCCGGAAAAGATTCGCCCCGGCGATCCTGCTGACCCTCGTCGGCGGACTCGCCTTTGCCGATATCGTCAGCCTCGACTGGAAATATCTCAACAACGATAACTACAAAGAGCGCGATGATTATGAACAGAACTTTGCGGGAACCCATGCCGATAGCACCATTCTAATGGACAAAGGCTATTACCGCGTCTTCGACATTCGCGACAGCGTGTCGAATGCCCTTACCTATGGCGCAATGACGGCCTACTTCCATCAGTCCATCGGCGGATATCATGCGGCCCGGTTAAAGATCTATGAAGACCTGATCAACCGCCAGCTCTATAATTACCCCAACTGCTCCCCCTCGATCGATATGCTCAACGCGAAATATATTATCCGGGCAAAACGGGGTGGGGGCGACACCGTGGTCCTGAATAAGGATAACCTCGGTCCCGTATGGTTCGTCGAGGGCATCCGGTATGAACCCGGCGCAAAAGAAGTGATGGACGATCTCACCTACTTCGACCCGAAAAAAAGCGCCATCCTCTTCGCCGCCGACAGCGCACACGTCATCCCTCCCGATACTTCCACCGCAAAAAAGGATACCTCCGTCATCTCCCTCGTCCAGAACGACAATGACGAAGCAAGCTATCTCGCCCAATCCAACCACCGCCAGTTCGCGGTCTTCAGCGAGGTCTATTACAAGCGCGGCTGGCGGGCATGGATCGATGATAAAGAAGTCCCCATCATCCGCACCAACTATGTGCTTCGCGGCCTCTCAGTCCCCGCCGGCAGACACGTCATCCGCTTTTTCTTCCGGCCCCTGTCCTATTATGTCGGCCGCCAGATCCAATGGATGGCGTCTATTATCTTTCTGCTGATGGTGGCGGGCGCCATCATCGTAGGCCTCCGCGAATACCCGTTTCCTTTTCGTAAAGTAGTATCTTCATCCGAAAAATGCGAGCCGTTATCCAGCGTGTATCCCGTGCCTCAGTCACCATTGAAGGAGTAGTCAGATCGGCCATCGGAAATGGCCTGCTGGTTCTGGTCGGGATCGAGGATGCGGACAGCCCCGAAGACATCGAATGGCTCTGCGGAAAGATCGTTAACCTGCGCATTTTTAACGATGAGAACGGCGTGATGAACGTCTCCGTCAAAGAGACCGGCGGCGACATCCTGCTGGTAAGCCAGTTCACCCTCCATGCCTCCACGAAAAAAGGCAACCGGCCCTCTTATATCCGGGCAAGTAAACCCGATATCGCCGTCCCACTCTATGAGCAGACCATCCGGACACTCACGACTCATCTCGGAAAGCCCATCGCCACCGGCGAATTCGGCGCAGATATGAAAGTGGAATTGTTGAATGACGGCCCCGTGACCATCCTCTTTGATACCAGGAACAAAGAGTAACCCCCCTATCTCACCTCAAACTTATACCCCATCCCGTATAGGGACCGGATATAATCCCCGCACCCCGCCTGGTGCAGCTTCCGCTTCAGGTTCTTCATGTGGGAATAAATAAAATCCAGATTATCATAAGACATCGCCTGCTCTCCCGACAAATGCTCGGCAATCGCATTCTTCGAGATCACCCGGTTCTTGTTGGAGGCGAGATACAGCAGCAGATCGTATTCCTTCCGGGTTAGGTCCACCGGCTCGGCACCGACGACTACGGTTTTGCCCACCAGATCGATAGTTAATTCATTTAAAACCAATGTCTTATTGCCGTCAAACCGCCTCCGCCGGATCACCGCCGCAATCCGGGCATTCAGCTCCGGCAGATGAAAAGGCTTACTCAGGTAATCATCGGCCCCAAGATTCAGACCGTCAATCTTATCATCGATGGAATTCCGGGCGGAAAGAATGATCACGCCATCCGTCTTGTTATTGGCTTTTAACTCCTTCAGCACGCTCAACCCGTTCCCGTCAGACAGGGAAATATCCAGGAGGATACAATCATAATCGAATAACTCAATCTTTTCCAACGCAGTATGACAGTTCGGCGCCAGCTCGCAAAGATAATTCTCCCCCTTCAGATAAGTAGCCATACTCTGAGCGAGATCGATCTCATCTTCGACGATCAGGATTTTCATTTGCAAAAATAAAGACAAGATTCTGTAGGGATACTGGAATCGTAAATTCGGGAAGCCGGAATCGTATATTTGGTCCCAGAAGTTTCAAGCCTATGCAAATCTTCCAGGTCGACGCCTTTGCAAACGAACTATTTCAGGGTAACCCCGCCGCGGTTATCCCCCTGACCGGGTGGCTCCCCGACGCTGCCCTCCAACGCATCGCTATGGAGAACAATCTCTCCGAGACGGCTTATTTCATCCCGGAAGCCAACGGTTATGCCATCCGCTGGTTCACCCCGGCCGTGGAGGTGGACCTTTGCGGACATGCTACCCTGGCCGCCGGCCACGTTCTTTTCAATCACCTCGGCCATCCCGGCGACCGCATCGTCTTTCATACCCGCAACGCAGGCGACCTGGAAGTGCTAAGAGCCGATACCCCCGGTCGTGATGCCCCCGATCATGTCCCCGGACGCCTGACCCTGAACTTTCCCGATAACCACCCCGAGGCCGTCGACCCAACCCCGCTGGCCCTCATCTTCGAAGGCCTCCACCTCCCCCCGGGCCCCATCGCAAAAGGTCCCTACGATTACTTTATCGTCCTCGATAACCAACAGGCCCTCGAAGCCCTGAACCCCGATTTCAAACAACTGGCCACCGCACCCGGCAGGGGAATCGTGGTAACAGCGCCCGGCAAAGACTGCGATTTCGTCTCCCGCTGCTTCTACCCGCAGTCCGGGATCGACGAAGACCCGGTAACCGGCTCGGCCCATACGATGCTGGTACCCTACTGGGCAAGCCGCCTCGGCAAGAACAGACTCTCCGCCACCCAGCTCTCCAAACGCCGGGGATATCTCGATTGCGAACTCCGGCAGGGGCGGGTATACATGAGCGGAACTGCCCATACCTTCCTCCAGGGAACCATTACCCTTCCCGACTCCCCCCAGGCCCCCACGATCACCATCCGCGATGCCCAGCGAGTCATCGATAAATGGATCACCACAACCGGCATCCGCTATTTTAGCGAACTCACCAACATGGCCATCCTCACCGAAGAAGTAGGCGAAGTCGCCCGCCTGATGAGCCGCCTCTATGGCGACCAATCCTTCAAGCCATCGGATAAGGAGAAAAATTTAGCCGACGAGCTGGCCGATGTCCTCTGGGTCCTTTGCTGCATCGCCAACCAAACCGGGATCGACCTCACCGATGCACTGCAAAATAACCTCGCTAAAAAGAACATTCGCGACGCTCTCCGGCATAAGGCAAACGAAAAGCTGTAAATAATTTATATTTGCCGCCATGGCAAATGATACGAACAGGTTTCAGGCGATTATCTCGCATTGTAAGGAGTACGGCTTTATCTTCCCTTCCAGTGAAATATATGACGGGCTCAGCGCCGTATACGACTATGGCCAGTGGGGTAGCGAACTCAAAAAGAACATCCGGGATCATTGGTGGAAAAGCATGACCCAGCTCAACGAGAACATCGTCGGCATCGACGCCGCCATCTTTATGCACCCCACCACCTGGAAAGCCAGCGGTCACGTGGATAATTTCAGCGACCCGATGATCGATAATAAGGATAGCAAAAAACGCTACCGCGTCGATCACCTCATCGAAGCCCGCATCGACGAACTCGAACAGGAAGGAAAGAAAACCGAAGCCGAAACACTCCAGGCGGATATGGACCGGCTCCTGGCCGCCAGCGATTTCCCCGGCCTCAAAAGCCTGATCGAAGCCCAAAAAATAAAATGCGGCGTCAGCAAAACCGCCAACTGGACCGACGTTCGCCAATTCAACCTCATGTTCTCTACCCAGCTGGGTAGCGTATCCGAAGACGCCAACGAGATCTATCTCCGCCCCGAGACCGCTCAGGGTATTTTTGTCAATTTCCTCAACGTCCAGAAGACCGGCCGGATGAAGATCCCCTTCGGTATCGCCCAGATCGGCAAAGCCTTCCGCAACGAGATCGTCGCCCGCCAGTTTATCTTTCGCATGCGCGAATTCGAACAGATGGAAATGCAGTTCTTTATCCGCCCCGGTAGCCAGAAAGAATGGTACGAGCACTGGAAAGAAGCGCGCATGAAATGGCACCTCGGCCTGGGGATCCCCGCAGCGAAATATCGCTTTCATGATCATGTCAAACTGGCGCACTACGCAGACGCCGCCTGTGACATCGAGTATGAATTCCCCTTCGGCTTTAAAGAAGTGGAAGGCATCCACTCCCGCACCGACTTCGACCTGAAGAACCACCAGGAATACAGCAAAAAGAAGATGCAGTATTTCGACCCCGAGATCAATCAAAACTATATCCCCTATGTGATCGAGACTTCCATCGGCCTGGATCGGACCATTCTGATGGTGCTGAGTGAAGCCTATGCCGAAGAAGATCTCAGCACGCCGGAGAAAGCCGACAGCCGTGTAGTTCTACGATTTCCTCCCAAGCTCGCACCCATCAAGCTGGCCGTACTGCCCCTGACAAAGAAAGACGGCCTGCCCGAAATAGCGCGTGAAATAATGAATGTCTGCAAGCCGCAGTTCAGGTGTTTTTACGAAGAAAAAGATGCTATCGGCAAGCGCTACCGGCGCATGGATGCCATCGGCACGCCGTTTTGTATAACAGTCGACCATCAGTCAAAGGAAGATCAAACCGTAACGATACGGCATCGGGATAGCATGCAGCAGGATCGTATTCCTATTGCCGGGGTTGCCGACTTTATCAACCGTCACCTGGTATGAAAAATAAAAAAATATTGCACCTTTTTTGTTGAAAAATTCCATTTTTTTGTTGCTATATTTGTCTATGGATAAGGGGCTAAGCTCCTCACCGCAATCCCCCGAAGAGCGTGTCGCTCATCCCTTTTTGAAGCGCCCTGTCTTTCGTGTTCAGAAACTTAAACTTTGTAAGAACAATGTCATTTACATTTGATCTGATCATCAACCCAATCGTCGTATCATTGGCGGTTCTTGGTGGTGCACTTGCAGGTTTTGTGCTCGGCTGGGGAAGATATATGAAGGCACAATCAACCATTCATCGATTGGAGAGCGATCTGTTATCCAGTAACCAGGAAACACTCGAGGCCCAAAAAGCCTTTGTTGCATTGGAAGCACGGGTTCAGGAACAGGCCATCCCCGTTATCCCGATGAAGATCACCGGCGCCAAGGAGAACAACTCCAAAGAGAAAGCTTCCAAGTAACGATTTCTACCCGTAAAGTTCCTGATGTATCGATTTGCGCTCGTAACCGAGTGCCTGTATCCGCTGCTTGGCTTCATCGATCATATTCTTCCATCCACAAAGAAAGAAACTAGCGGGCCTTAGAGCTCCGTCTGCCCGGCACAACTCCTCGTAAATGGCATGCACATAGCCGGTTCGCAACAGCGGATTGGCAGGATCGGCCTTTTCCCTCGAAAAAGTCGGAATGTAATGGAAACACGGGATCTTCTCCGCCAGCTCGGATAGCTCTTGCCGGTAGAGGCAATCCTCGAATTGCCGGCACCCGAAGATCAAAAAGATCTCCCGGTGCGCAACATTATAATTGAGGATATGATGGCTCATACTCCGGAAAGGCGCGATGCCCGTACCGGTGCAGATAAAGAAAAGATCCTTCTCGATCGGGTCAGGCAACGTGAAGATACCCTGCGGACCCCTTAGCGTCAATTCACTGCCGACGGTTACTTCGTTGAACAGATAATTGGTGCCGGCGCCTCCTTCCAGCAACACGATCACCAGCTCGATCACATTGGTGCCGTTTGGCCATGAGGCGATGGAATAGCTGCGGATACGCTTGTTGATCTTTTCGTGGATCGGCAGATCCAGCGTCACGAACTGTCCCGGCTCGAAGTCAAACGAATCGACTCCGGGGATCTGTATATAAAACCTTCTTGTCTGTGACGCCTCCTGCTCGATGCGGATGACGATACCTGTTTGCCAGGGCTGCGGCATGATTTATTACCTCCTTACCGCTAATATATTCCTTTTTTTAATGATGAATCACCAATTTCTCTTTATACACATCGTTACCGTGGAAGATTCTTAACAGATAGATCCCGGATGCAAGATTACCCGCGCTTATCTCCCCGAAGAATTGACCCGAAAAACTCGGCAGCTGCTTTTGATAGACTCTCCGGCCTGCCATATCCGTGATCTCGATGGCCGTATTGGCGGCATCCGGCATATAGAACGCCAGCGTAAACTGACCATTGTTATAGTTGTTCACCCGCAGCCCGATACGCGTATTCGCATCCCCGGTGGTCGGCGTGAATACGACGCTGTTGGACTTCAACACACAACCCGTCGCCTCATCCTGTACAATGGTATAATATACCCCGGGATACTTGGGCTGGATTTGCTGAGCCGTCGAATCCACCAGCAACGTATCATTCAGATACCATTGATTGTTCACGGCGGCGCTGCTCACCACCAGGTTACCCTGCAACGTGATCTTCGGCGACGGCTCCGTACCCGCCGTCACCGCGGACCGCGGACCGGGACACCCGGGCAGCCGGATACCGATATTGTAGAAAGGATAATAGAACTTATGCGAAAAGCTGATACTGTCTGCCTTGCCGATATCCCGGAAGTCGTTACCCGTGATGGAGAAGATGCCCGGCAAGTTGACCGGGTAGGGATCGTTCTTGATATTCGCATTCAGAAAGGCCGATGCATAATTGAGACAGTCGAAGATGATGACATAATTCCCCGGCGTCGGCACGGGAATATTCAGTAGGTACGTAGCCCCCGTGTCGCTGTTATCACCCGGCGCCACATTCACCTGCGCCGAAGTATCCGGCTTCACCGCCGTCGCATACACGTCGATCGTCGTGCTGTAAAGCGGGAAGTAGGAATATTCACCCGTATTGTTATTGAAGCTGGCCAGCGTCGCAAGCGTAAAGCTCATCTGACCCGAATGCCCGATATACATCTTCGCACTCTCGATCGTAAGCGGCACGCCCGTCGTGAACATGATAAAGTTCCCGCCGAACCGGAAATAGGCCCCCGCCTGCGTGGTGCTCGTGCTCGCAAATTGCAGCTTGTTAGTCACGCCTGCTTTGGCTTTCAGATCGTTAAGCGCCACATAATAGGTCCGGTTGCTGGTGATGTCCGTGGAACTGGTATTATTCCCGGCCGCTATCGGGGTGGGCGAGGTCGGACTGTCATACCAGACCGCGACGTCGGCGCCCGTAGTCGTCGCATGAAGCACCACCGACGTGGCATTGTCCCCGCACAGCGTGGCCGCACCCGTCGCAGCGCCCGCCGCCGGATTGATCGTGATCGTAGCCGAACTCGTATCATTGATCGTATTCGGGTCCGTCGCCAGACCAGTCTTGCTGAAGAAACTGTAACTGCCGCCTGCCGACGTGGCAATCGGCGTATTATAAGTAAAGACCACTTCCGCGCCGGCTGGGATACTGTCCTTACAGACCGCGGTCAGCGTGGTCACGGGGGTACCACCCCGCGTCACCACCGTCGACACCGGGATCCCCGTACTTTGAAAAACCGAACCGTAATTGCGGATCCGAATGGATACCAGCTGGGAATCGTTGGCACAGCTGGTCAGCGTCGGATATTCCAGCGACGTCACCCCGACATCATTCGCGGGACTGGTAAAACGAACCCGGAAATCCTGCGTCTCCCCCGGACCATAAGTTCCGCCGCAGGGATTGAGGGCGGCAGGATTGGTGGTCTCTTGCACCACCACCCGCATCCGGGCATAGGTGCCGACCACAGCGGCCGTGGGCACCGTAAACGTCGGCGTATAGGTGCCGTTATTCAGGGGTCCGCTCAAGGCTATCTGCTCGCCAGCATCGGTAAAGTTGCCGTTGTTGTTAAAGTCGATATACATCCCGATCACCCGCGTATTGTTCGTCGAATTACAGCTGCTGTTGACAAGGCTGGCCGTCAGGCTTTCCCCCACCGGCAACGGAAAGGCCGTGTCGGCGCTGTTATCGGTATAACTGCGGCAGGTGTTCAGCGGATTGGCGATACTAACATTATTGATCGTGATCTTGTCGAGCGAGGCGCCCGTGCCGGAAGAAGCCGACGGACAGGGCGCCGCACCACCACCGCCGCTGATCAGCAGCGAATAGGCCTGCAAACCCCGTTGCAAATTTCCTTTATGGGTCACCTTGATAGTGTAGACCCGGCCCGGTATCAGGCTATCGCTCAACTCCACCTTTTCGACATTATCCCGGATATTGTCTCCCTTGGTCGCCGCATTGCCGGGCTTGGCCGGATTCAGGATCCAGGGCAGATAGATCTTGCCCGTCGTATTATCCGTGATCCGCAGATCAAGGTCATTGATCAGCTTTATCCCCGCGTCGACAAAATTGTGCGAGCTGCCGGGAATCGAAACCGGAACCCCGGGAGGGTCCGTCCAACAGATCGTGGCCGTTACCGGAGTCTTACCCGAAGCCGTGACCGTAAACGTCTCCGACACCGTAGTCCCGTTCAACACACTCTCGATCACCCGCTGACTCTGATCGGTATTGTCGGCAGTGATGACCGCCGCCGCCTTCTGCATATTGATAAGACCCCAGCCAAAAGAATAATCCGGCCCGGGGGCATTGCCGGCCTCGTCGGCCGTATGGATCAGCAGCCCTTTCAGCGTGGCGCTGCGCATAAAAGTGCCGCCATGCAACTTCTGATAATATTCCTGTAAAAGAAACGCCGAGCCGGCAGTGGCAGGCGTTGCCATGGAGGTGCCGCTAAAAATATCATAGGCATTGTCGGAAGTGCTGACGGAGGAAAGAACATTTACCCCATCGGCCACGACGTCGGGCTTTATCCTGCCGTCTCCGGTTGGCCCCAGACTGCTGAAATCGGCAAGCACGACATCCGATGGCTGGGTATAGCCGCCGGGGATCGGACTCACCGCGCCCAGCGTAAGCAGGTTTTTGGAACAGCCATAGGTGGCGATCGTGTTGTAACCGGCATTATCGCTGATCCCGGCCGGCCGGTTGCCCCCATTGATAAAGGTGCCGGAAGCATTCATCCGCCAGTACGGCTGACCCACATCGGGACCCGTCTCTCCGCGATTGTTCCCCCCCGCCTTGGCAATCAGGTAGAACGGGGCATTGTAAGCAATGGAATCCCAGATCTGCGCATCCTGGTCATAATAACCGAATTTCACATCCACAGTATCGCCCGGGGCGCCCCAAAACTCCCAGCGGTTTTGCGAATCATCAAAAAACCAACCCGCAATATCGGCATAGCTGTGATTGGAGACAAGCAACCCCTTTCCGGCCGCCGTAGACATCTCCGCCTCATCATTATCAAAGTCATAACAGTTAAGCAGTTGCGCCCCATAGGACATGCCCTTGGCAAGTGGGTTCACCCCGGCGGCGATCATGGTGCCGGAGACATGGGTGGAGTGATCGCTAAGCGTCGAAGAACCATCTACTTGCGCCACCCTTCCCACCAATTCCACATGCGTCGGCCGCACCAGACCCTCATCCCAAACAGCGATCTTCCCCTTCATATTGGCGCTGCTCCCGCTGAGCCCGAGCCCGGTGCTCCCACCCGCCCAAAGCGTGTTGGTCCGGATCGTCGCGGCGGAAATAATATTTTCGGCAGTGCTGACGTAATAAGGCAGACCCCGGCTGTCGATTCCCCGGAGATAGGCAAGCCGCCCCTTTTTGCTGCGCAACGTCAGTGGCCAGCCCTTTTCCAGGGCCGTTTGTGTCAGGATCCTTTGCTTGGCAAGATGTTCGGCAGTAAGCTGTTGGCTGGCTTTTTGCAGCGCAACCTGGTTGGTTACAACCTGGGCATTGGCAGTTAGTCCCGATAGTACGAATAGGAGTAGGAGGACGGATAGATAGAAGGACGGGATCCCGCTTTTATTCATAATATTTTTTTAAATCTTTCTAAAATTACAGTTTTTATGGACTTTCAAGCTGTTATTGTGACCCTATCCCTGGCCCTTTTCCTTCAGCACCAGGGCATCGAAGGGGTTGCCCGTCGCCCCTCCGGTAATCATATGCCCTCACCGCATTATCGCCCCCGTCCCCCGTCCGGCGTAAAAGCCACCATCTGCGTCTTTTCCCTCACAAGCGACAGCCAGACAAAAAAGGCCGGTCGTCCCGGTCTTTATTCAGCGGTGGAAACCCGGTTGATCCGGCAGGTCGATACCGACGACTCAGGTCGCTTTCACATCGAATTGCCGCCGGGAAACTACTCTGTGTTCACTAAGAAAGGCAAATTATTCTACGCCACCCGCAGGGACGAGAAGAACAATATCGCGCCTGTAGAAGTGCTACCCGGGAAGATGATCCGGGTGGAATGCAGTGTAGAGTCCGATCATGCCGCTGTTTATTAAGATTTACGCTAATTTTTAACGTTCGGTTGCCCGGGGAAATTCCTTAACTTTGCGGCCGAATGAACAATGAGGTGCTTCTTGGATCATTTTTACATTCACCCCGCCTGTTCCAATTGGCGGACAAACTCCTGCTGTCCACCCCGCAACGAGTGGCCTGCAAGAACCTCCAGGGCAGCTCCCCCGCCTTCCTCATCACCGCCGTTTTCCAGCACGAAAATACCAGCCAGCTAAATCACCTGATCGTCTGCGAAGACGCCGAAGCAGCCGCCTATTTGCACAATACCCTGGAAAACCTTACCGGCGCCCTCGACCTGTTCTACTTCCCCTCCTCCTTTAAGAACAAAAAGAACTACCGCCTGCTGAACAGCAGCCATGTCATGCTTCGCACCGAAGCCCTGACCCGCCTTTCGGCAGCCATTTCCAACTCCTCCCGGGACGCGGCAAAAAAGCTGATCGTCACCTACCCCGAGGCCCTGTTCGAGAAAGTAGCCCTGCCCCAGGCCCTCTCGCAAAACATCATCTCCCTCAAATCCGGCGATACCCTCGACCTCAACGGCCTGCTGGGAAAGCTGGTCGACAAGGGATTCGAACGCACCGACTTCGTCTACGAACCGGGTCAATTTGCCCTCCGCGGCGGCATCCTGGATATCTATTCCTTTGGTAATGAGAAGCCTTATCGCGTCGAACTCTTTGGCAACGATGTTGACTCCATCCGCATCTTCGACCCCGAGACCCAACTTTCCGAACGCAAACTGCTCCAGGTCAATATCATTCCCAACGTCGAAAACAGATCGGACACCGGCGAGAAGATCTCCCTGCTCGAATTTCTTCCCGAAAATACCGTCATCTGGATGCAGGATTGGGCCTTTACCCACGACCGGCTCACCATCCAGGAAGAAGACCTCGGCCTCTTCCTCGAATTACCCCGCCCCGCCCCCCCCGCAAAAGGCGTCGAGGACGAGGATAAGATGGAAAAAACAGTCGTCACCGCCGCCGATTTCGTTACGGCAACCGAAGTGGAGAACCAGCTTCGCCGCTTTCATCTCGTCGAGTATGGCCCCTCCGCCGGCTCGCCTTTTGAGAGTCCCTATATCATCGAATTCCACACGCGCCCACAGCCTTCATTCAACCGCCAGTTCGATCTCCTCATCCGCGACCTGAAAACCCTCGAAGCAAAGAAATTCGCCCTCTACCTCTTTGCCGAGAACCCCCGGCAGCTCGAACGCCTCCACACCATCTTCGAAGACCTGAAGGCGGAGATCCCCTTCACCCCGATCGCCCATTCCATCCATGAAGGGTTTATTGATGAAGATCTGAAGATAGCCTGCTTCACCGACCACCAGATATTCCAGCGCTATCATAAATATAAGGTCAAACAGGCCTATAATAAGAACAAGGCCATCACCCTTCGCACCCTCCGCGAATTGCAGCCCGGCGACTATGTTACCCATATCGATCACGGCCTTGGCGTCTATAGCGGCTTGCAAAAGATAGAGGCCAACGGCCGCGTACAGGAAGCCGTACGCATCATCTATAAGGATAGCGATATCCTCTATGTCAATATCAACTCCCTGCACAAGATCTCGAAATACACCGGGAAGGAAGGCACGGTGCCAAAGGTCAACAAACTGGGCAGCGACGCCTGGCAAAAGCTGAAAGAGAAGACAAAGACAAAGGTGAAAGAGATCGCCTTCGATCTCATAAAACTCTACGCCCAGCGCAAAGCGGAAATAGGCTTTCAACACGCCCCCGACAATTATATGCAGACGGAGCTGGAAGCCTCCTTCATCTACGAGGATACCCCCGACCAGAGCAAGGCCACGGCAGACGTAAAAAAGGACATGGAACAACCCTCACCCATGGACCGGCTCGTCTGCGGAGACGTGGGCTTTGGAAAAACCGAAGTGGCGATAAGAGCAGCCTTCAAAAGCTGCTGCGACGGAAAGCAGGCCGCCATTCTCGTACCCACCACCATCCTCGCCTTCCAGCACTTTAAGACGTTTAGCGATCGCCTCCGGGACTTCCCCGTCAAAGTCGACTTCATCAACCGGTTCAAATCCTCGAGAGAAAAGAAGGAAACCCTGAAAGACCTTGAAGCCGGCAAGATCGATATCATCATCGGCACCCATGCCCTGCTTGGAAAAGAGGTGAAATTCAAAGACCTCGGCCTTCTCGTCATCGACGAAGAACAGAAATTCGGCGTCGCGCACAAAGAGAAGATAAAGACCCTCCGCACACATGTGGACTGTCTCACGCTGACGGCTACACCCATCCCCCGGACGCTCCAGTTCAGCCTCATGGGCGCCCGCGATCTCAGCATCATCAACACCCCGCCGCCCAACCGCCAGCCGATCCAAACCGAGCTGCATGGCTACGACGAAGATTTCATCCGGGATGCGATCTATTATGAAACGGAACGCGGCGGCCAGGTGTTTTTTATCTATAACCGCGTTCAGGGCCTGGCCGAAATGTCGGGGATCATCCAGGCGCTATGCCCCGACCTCAGCATCGGCTATGCCCACGGACAAATGGAAGGCCACGAGCTGGAAGACCGTATCCTCAACTTCATCGACAAAAAATACGATGTCCTCGTGTGTACGAACATCGTCGAAAGCGGCGTGGACATCCCCAACGTCAATACCATCATCGTCAACAACGCCCATCATTTCGGGCTTAGCGATCTCCACCAGCTGCGGGGAAGGGTAGGGCGGAGCAATAAGAAAGCGTTCTGTTACCTGCTGGCGCCTTCTCTTGCCACCCTGCCGACCGACTCGCGCAAGCGGCTTCAGACCCTCGAACAACACAGCGATCTCGGCAGCGGATTCCAGATCGCCATGCGCGACCTCGATATCCGCGGCGCGGGGAACATGCTTGGCGGCGAACAAAGCGGTTTCATGGTCGACATCGGATTCGAAACCTATCAGAAGATCCTCAATGAAGCCATCAAAGAGCTGAAACGCACCGAATTCCGCGATCTCTTCAAAGAAGAGATCTCCAAACAGGAAGATTATGTCCAGGACTGCACCATCGACACCGATCTGGAGATCCTGATCCCCGACGGCTACGTGGAAAGCATCACCGAAAGACTGTCGTTGTATACCCGGCTCGACAATTGTGACGACGAGGGCGAACTGGAAAAATTCCACGAGGAAATGATCGATCGCTTCGGCCCCATCCCCCCGCAGGTGGAAGACCTTTTCGATACCGTTCGCATCCGGAAACTCGCCGTCAGCCTCGGCTTTGAAAAGCTGATCCTGAAAGAAGACAGGATGCGCTGCTATTTTATCGAACGGCCCGACTCCCCCTATTTCGAATCCGAGACCTTCCGGCTCATCCTGGAATACCTGCAAAAACATACCAATAAGGCCAGACTCAAACAGGCCGGAAGACATTTCCTGCTGGTGGCCGACGACATCCGGTCCATGGCCGATCTCCTCGCCTTTCTCCGGCGGATGAGCAAATTTGTCCTCGCCCCAAAAGCCCTTCAGGGGTAAATGTTTGACCTTAGAAGTTCGGAAAATCCATAAAAAGGATGGTATATTTAAGGGAACAAAACCACTGAACATGCCGGAAGAATATCCCCTCTCCACCCCCACGAGTGACGAAAGAATGCTGGCCATCCTTTCTCACGTGCTGGCCATCGTCCCGGGAATAGGCATTTTGGGCCCCCTCATCATCTGGCTGATAAAAAAAGACGAATCTCCCTTTGTGAATGAATCCGCCAAAGAATCGCTCAACTTCCAGATCACGATCATCGTCGGCTGGATCATCGGCTGGCTGACCGCGGTTGTACTCATCGGGTTATTTATCCTGGCCGCGGTAGCCATCGCTAACTTTGTCCTGGTGATCATCGCCACGATAAAGACAAGCGAGAACAAGATCTATCGCTATCCTTTCAACCTCAGACTGATAAAATAGGGGGTTAAAGGGATTTCTCCATAATATAATGGGGGATCGTCACCTCTTCGAATTCATTCCCGGAGATGCCATAACCGAGCTTTTGGTAGAACCCGACCGCCGTTTTCCGGGCATGCATACAGAGTTTCCTGTAGCCGAGGTCCCGGGCGATATTCTCGGCAAAGATCATCAGGGCGCGCCCGACACCCTTACCCTGCATATTATTGGGGACAGCCATCTGGCGGAGACGGACCGTTTGGGTATCCATCGGGGACAGCAGACAACAGCCAAGCAGCTTCTCATCTTCGAATGCTCCCATAAGGATATCATCCTTCTCCCGCTCGAGCTCTTCCTCGGTAAAGTATAACCCCAGAGGCTTACGCAATATTTCATTGCGCAGATTCACCATCTGTTGATACTCCTTTGTCCCATGATCTATCATCCTAAGCGCCATGCTGTTGTTGTATTTTCGGTACCTTCGGCCGGTTAATGGCCTGGCCCCGGTCCGGGGAGGCCGAAGTTATTTAAATTTACTAATTCCGGGCAGTAAATCTCGTCGAAATGCGGGAAATGGCTCAAAAATCACTAAATAGACCACCCCCGGGCCACTGGTCATCAAATAGGCCCGCCGATTAAAACTTTAAAATTAAAAAATGGGTTTTTGTTCTGTTAATCGGAAAATAATACTTTTGCATCCGTATAACTAAAATTTAATCAAAATGTCAGACATCGCTACAAGGGTTAAGAAGATTATCGTCGACAAACTGGGGGTTGAAGAAGCAGAGGTTACTAATGAGGCTTCCTTCACAAATGATCTGGGGGCAGACTCCCTGGATACGGTCGAGCTGATAATGGAATTCGAGAAAGAGTTCAACATCTCTATTCCGGACGAACAGGCTGAGACCATCACTACCGTAGGTCAGTCTATCGCTTACCTGGAAGAGCACGCAAAATAAGCATTGGCTGCATAACGTTGTTCTGGGTTTCACCGCAATAAACTCGTTTGATCCGCCTTTTCAAGCATTTGGGCTTAGAAGGCGGATTTTATCCTTATTCAAATACTAATTTCCTGGGAAAGTCCACTATGCAATTGAAAAGAGTCGTCGTCACGGGCATCGGCGCCCTCACACCGCTAGGTAACAATACACAAGACTATTGGAAAGGATTGCTTGATGGCGTTTCCGGTGCCGCCCCCATTACCCTTTTTGATGCTTCGAAATTCAAAACCAGGTTTGCCTGTGAACTAAAAGGATTCGACCCCCTCCAATACCTCGACAAAAAAGAGGCCCGCAAGGTAGACCGCTATACGCAGATAGCCCTGGCGGCCAGCGACGAGGCGGTAAAAGACGCGAACATCGACAAGGAAACCATGAACCCCGACCGCATCGGTGTAGTGTTTGCCAGCGGTATCGGGGGACTCATTTCCTTTCAGGACGAGGTGATCAATTTCGCCAAGGGCGACGGAACACCCCGGTTCAACCCCTTCTTCATTCCCAAAATGATCCTGGACATCGCGGCAGGCCAGATATCCATGCGGCATAACTTCCGCGGCCCCAACTTCGCCGTGACCAGCGCCTGTGCTTCTTCCACCAACGCCATCATGGAGGCCTTCAACCTGATCCGGCTCGGTATGGCCGACATCCTGATCAGCGGCGGCTCCGAAGCGGTAGTCAGCGAGGCCGGCGTCGGCGGGTTCAACGCCATGAAAGCGTTGAGCGAACGCAATGACGACCCGGCAACCGCCAGTCGCCCCTATGACAAGGACCGGGACGGCTTCGTAATGGGCGAAGCCGCCGGAGTGCTGGTTCTGGAGGAACTCGAACATGCCAAAGCCCGTGGCGCCCGGATCTATTGTGAAATTGCCGGTTGCGGCGCCACCGCGGACGCCTATCACCTCACCGCCCCGCATCCCGAAGGACTCGGCGCAAAGAACGTAATGCTCGCCGCCCTGCAGGATGCCCGGATGAAGCCGGAAGACCTCGACTACATCAATACCCACGGGACCTCCACCCCGCTTGGCGACGTAGCGGAGATAAAGGCGATCGTCAACGTATTCGGCGAACGCGCCTTTAATATCAATATCAGCAGCACCAAATCGATGACCGGACACTGCCTCGGCGCTGCCGGGGTCATCGAGGCCATCGCCTGCCTGCTCAGCGTCGTCAACGACAAGATACCACCGACAATTAATCATTTCACCGACGATCCCGAACTGGATACCCGGCTTGATTTTACCTTCCTGAAACCACAACAAAAGACCGTTAGAGCCGCTCTGAGCAACACCTTCGGATTTGGCGGTCACAATGCTTGCGTTATAGTAAAGAAATATCAGGCCTAACCTTGAATAAATACCCGGATGAAGGCCAATAACTGGCCAATTTGTCTAACGGCCTCCATTTAGCATTGGTCAAAGGACAAATAATTTTTTATTGGGTGAAAAAACCGTAGATTGTTATAGTGGGAATTCTCGAACGTATTATAAAGGGCGACGCCGCCGTCACTTCGTTCAAAAAGCAACTTCGCAATGTGCTCGGGTTTACCCCGGGCAAGGCTGTCCTTTATATGACGGCTCTTACCCACCGCTCCGTAAAGGACGGGGCCGACGAGAATAACGAACGGCTGGAATACCTCGGCGACGCCATCCTCAGCGCCATCATCGCCGATTTCCTCTTCAAAAAATACCCCTACAAAGAAGAAGGCTTCCTCACCGAAATGCGGAGCAAGATGGTCAACCGCAACCAGCTGAATGAGATTGCCATAAAAATGGGCCTCAAGAAGATCAGCAATTTCAATAAGTTCGACAGCAGCCTCAAGATGAGCCAGATCTTCGGCAACACCCTCGAAGCCATCGTAGGCGCCATCTATCTCGACAAAGGATTCGAAAAGACCCGTCAGTGGGTGATCGAACGCGTTATACAACCCTATCTCTTCCTCGACGATCTCGAAAATCTCGAGATCAATCACAAGAACAAACTCTACGGCTGGGCCAATAAAAATGGCAAGAATCTCGAATTCGAGACCCTCGACGAACGCATCGAAGGCGGGCGCAGACTCTTCACCGTGGGAGCCGTCGTCGACGGAGAATTACTATCCCAGGGCAAGGCCTATAATAAGAAAGACGCCAGCCAGATCGCTGCCCAACTCGCTCTTGATAAGCTGGGTCTCAGCAAGTTAGATGGTGGCGAAGAAGCCTCCTGATCTCCTCTCATACCCGGGTATGCGGCAATTGGGTAGTCTGCCGTGAAAATTTTTTGCATGTTTGCTTGCACAATCATGGTATTTGTACTACTTTTATCACCTACTTACCTCAAACTACAACGACGCCATTCCTGGGCGCGCAGTACCCCAATCATCCTTCTATAAGTCAAAGACCATTACTCTCGCCCCCCGGCGGCAGCAGATAATCCACTATTTACTATGTGAGAGAAATCCACTATTCACTATGGTTTACCCCTGAGCGGAACAGGATACCTGTACCTCCTGAGCCGTAGAACGCAACCACATCAATTAATTAACCACTCGTGAACATGAAAAAGTTTTACTCATTTATCTGTGCCGCATTTCTTCTTTCTCTCACCGCTTCAGCCCAGTTTTCGGCTACCTATACCGCAGTTCGGCCCGGCAATTGGGTTGCAACCGGCGGTGCTACCGATCCCACCATCTGGCTTTCGGGTCCCCCCCCCACCGTTTGTAACAACTGTCTGGTCAACCTGGCGGTTCCCGGCGGCGGCGTCATCAACATGAACGGCCAGTTGGTGCTCAACAGCGGCTCGTCCCTGGTCATCGGACCCGGCGTAACCCTCAAGTTCAACCCTTCGACCGCCACCTCTTTCTCCGACCAGAATAACCCGCCTTATTCCATCGGACTCAACGACATCGGTCATAACACCATCACCTGGTCGGATGCCACATCCACCATCGATGCTACGGCACTCGGCACGGGCGGCTCCAACGTCGGAAAATTTGACGGGGTCTTCACCGTTACCACGATCACCACGAATGTCGATTATGTATTCCTGAAAGAGATCGGCCGGGATCCCCTGCAATTTCACAACGACCTGGTTGTCAATAGCAGCGCCTCCGTCCTCGGCCTCACCTTCAGCGGCCCCAACACCCTGGACAACCTCGGTACGCTGCCGATCCTGCTGTCTTCCTTCACAGCTTCCCTGGATCAGGACGTCGTAGACCTGGCCTGGACCACCACCCTCGAGATCAACGCCGACCACATCGCCATTCAGCGTAGCGTCGACGCCGGTGCTCATTGGACCACCATCGCGACCGAAGCCGCAAAGAACACCACAGGCCTTCCCACGAACTATACCTATGCCGACACAAAGCCCGCAGCCGGAACCAGCGAGTACCGTCTCCAGCTGGTCGACAAGGATGGCAAGTATACCTATTCCCAGGTAAAGGTGATCCGCAACGGCCTGATCGGTACGGTCAGCGTATTCCCCAACCCCGCACATGACGTGGTCAACGTCACCGTCGGCGGCAAATCCACCGAAAGTGTACTGGTCCGCCTCTACAACCAAACCGGTCAGCTGGTGCAGATGAAGAATGTCGCCAATGCCGGCGGGACTACCGTCGCCCTGGGCGTCAGCGGATATGCAGCAGGCTCCTATACCATCGTCGTAAATGGCGCCGACGGTGCCAGACAGGTATCGACTGTGTTGATTACCAAATAGTCTACACTCTTATAACAATAGACGCAAAAGCCGCCTCCATCGGAGGCGGCTTTTGCGTACAATAAAAACTATCCTTTCTGAGTTATTAGATCAAATCCATATCCGTCGCTATGAGCCGCCGTGATCCATCCTACCTGAAAAAGCTATGCCTTGCCATAGGCATCGGGGTCATTCTCCACCATCCCGCCTCCGCTCAATGCGTCAACAACCTGGGCACGAAAACCTATGATACTGTCCTGACAAACACCGGTTTCGCCATCTACAGCCTCAACTTACCCCAATTCAACCCCGACTCGGGTCAGCTCGTTTCCGTCCGGTTTACCGCCACCGTCAACTCTACCTACGGATTCAATCTTAAAAATATCGACGCCAGCCCGGCCACCTATGATCTGAACATCGGCCAGGAAGACCAGATCAACGTGCCGAACCTCGCCCCCTATCTGAATATAACCCCGATGTATGTCGGAACCTATACCCTGGCCCCGGGACAATCGCAGGTCTCGGCGCCCTTCCCGTTCATGAACAACCACGTCTCCACGGACAGCATCACCGGCAACGTCGCTCCCTTCCTGGGCAACGGAAAGATCAACGTCAGTTATATGTCCTTTGCCTACACCAACCTCTGGGCTTATAATCACGCCAACTATCAGTTCGGCAACGATCTCAACAGCAGCACCCAACTGTCGATGCAATACCTGTATTGCAAAGCGGGCGTAGTACTGGAAACCGATCTCATCCGCTGGAGCGCCGTGCTGACTGCACCCCGCACCGTGAAACTGGACTGGTCCGTCGCAGATGAAAAGGCAGGCCGGCAATACGAGATCCAACGAAGCGAGGATGGCCATAGCTTTATCACGATCGGCATGCTCGCCGCCGGCAGCAGCGACGCCACCGCTGACTATACCTACACCGACGACCTTCCTCCCACCACCACCGGCAGCCGGTACTACCGCCTGCAGATACGTGATAACACGCGGTTCTCCTGGTCTCCGGTAAAACAGATCTCCGTCGAAGCGGCCGGAAAAGCCCTGCGCATCTTCCCCAATCCCGCAACGGATCATATCGATATTGCAACAGGTACGGCCAACAGCGATTGGCAGGTCGACATCCTCTCCGCAACCGGTGGTCTCGTCCAACGCAGCAACTTCCCGCAATCCAATTTTCTCCACATCGTGTTCAACACGCATTTGTCCGCGGGCACTTATTTCGCGCGCATTACAGACCTGCGCGGTCAGAAAGTACAGGTGTCCTCCTTCATCGTCACAACGCTCGATTGATCTTCATCAAAATTTAATCTCCCTCGCGTCTCCGAAGAATAAAATACGGCATCCGCAATATAACAGGGGCCAACTCATCGCTTCTCCATGCATAGCTCGATCAACACTCCATGGGTATCCTTTGGATGCAGGAAGCAAACGAGCTTGTTGTCCGCACCCTCCTTCGGCTCGGCATTAAGCAGGGTAAAACCCGCCGCCGCCAGCCGCTGCATCTCGGCATGGATATCGGCCACCTCGAAGGCAATATGGTGCATACCCTCGCCGCGTTTGTCGATATACTTGCTGATCACACTCCCGGACTCCAACCCCTGGACCAGTTCGATCTTGGTTTCTCCCTGCCGGAAAAAAGCCGTGTTCACTTTCTCCCCGGCGACCTCCTCGGTCTTATAACACGGAGTCTGCAACAGGGCCTCAAACAAGGGAATACTGACGGCCAGGTCTTTGACGGCGATGCCGATATGTTCCACTTTGAGCATAGGCAAACATAGGATAAAATTCCGGCCAGCGCGTACCTTTGAGGGATCATGAAGCTGCCCATCTATCTCGATTATAACTCCACGACACCCGTCGATCCGCGGGTGCTGGAGGCCATGCTGCCCTATTTCACAGAAAAATTTGGCAACGCGGCAAGCCGCAGCCATGCCTTCGGCTGGGAAGGGGAAGAGGCCGTGGAGATCGCCCGCGAACAGGTCGCCCGGTTGATCGGCGCGGAGCCGAAGGAAGTGGTCTTCACCTCGGGTGCCACGGAAGGCGATAACCTTGCACTGAAAGGTGTTTTCGAGACCTATGGGTCAAAAGGAAATCACCTCATCACCGTCGTCACCGAACACAAAGCCGTGCTCGACAGCTGTCATCACATCGAACGGCTGGGCGGCGAGATCACCTGGCTGCCGGTCGACAGGGAAGGACTGATCGACCTCGCCCAACTGGAAACAGCCATCCGGCCAACAACGGTCCTCATCGCCGTGATGTACGCAAATAACGAGATCGGGGTCATCCAACCCATAAAGGCCATCAGCGAGATCGCCCGGCGACACGGGGTCCTTTTCTTTACCGATGCAACCCAGGCCGTCGGAAAGGTCCCCATCGATGTCAACACCGACGGCATCGATATCCTCACCCTCAGCGCCCACAAGATCTATGGCCCCAAGGGGATCGGCGCGATCTATGTCCGGCGGCGCAATCCCCGCGTGCGACTGGGCTCCCAGATGGATGGCGGCGGACACGAGCGGGGAATGCGCAGCGGAACCCTGAATGTTCCCGCCATCGTAGGTCTCGGCAAAGCCTGCGAGATTGCCGGCCGGGAAATGACCGCCGAGGCGACACGCATCGCCCAACTCCGCGATAGACTGGAAGCGGGACTGCTAAAAATAAAAGGGGCCAAAGCCAACGGAAGCCGGCAATTTCGCCTGCCGCACACGACAAATATCTCTTTTCCCCGCGTGGACGGCCAGGCGCTACTGGCCGGCCTTGGAAAAGATGTGGCATTGTCCTCAGGCTCGGCCTGCACCTCGGCGTCGATGGAGCCAAGTTATGTGTTGAAGGCCCTGGGAGTCGCCGACGACCTGGCGCACAGCTCGTTACGCCTTGGGCTGGGCCGGTTTACCACGGATGAAGAAGTCGATTATGCAATCGGCAGGATCGCCGACACGGTTCGGAATTTGCAGGAAGAATCCCCCAATTAATACATACAAACAAAACCGTATGTACTAATTAAAATTATTTTTAATGTAAATTTGCCGCGCTCGTAGCCGTTTTAAACCAAACAAATTTGATCCCGGAAATTCATCCGTTCGTCCCCGCAAACGGGCACCAAGATCGGCCAAAAAGAAGGTGAAAAAAGTGGGGTCAAATGGGCTGAAACAAAAAACCCGCCTGATTAAGGGCGGATTTTTTCATGCAGTTGGTTTCGGTTGAATGTCTTTATGGACTTCCCCATTAATATCTTATTTCGAAGGATCGGCTTGACGACAAGAGTATGCGAATATAGGGATTCCTTTTGTTCTACCCACTTTTCCACCTATCAAATTTCAAGTATTTTTTCACATTTTATTTAATTTAATGTACATGCACATCGCGTTAACGGCATGTTTATGCAATAATATTGAAGGATTGAACGATTATTGTCTATACTTTCGCGTTTATGTGGGCTGTATGCAAAAAAGAACTCCGCCAATTCTTTAGTAGTCTTACCGGTTATATCGCCATCATCGTTTTTTTGCTCCTCAACGGGCTCCTCCTCTTCGTTTTCCCCGACACCGATATTCTGGCCTTTGGCTATGCCACGCTGGATAAATTTTTCGAGCTGGCGCCCTGGATCCTGTTGCTGCTGATACCGGCAATCACGATGCGGAGCTTTTCAGATGAATTTCGCATGGGGACCTTCGAGACCCTGCAGACCGTTCCGCTTACCCGCACCCGGCTGGTCCTGGGAAAGTATTGGGCAAGTCTGATCGTCGTACTCATCGCCCTGCTGCCCACCCTCGTCTATTTTCTTTGCATCCAGCGGCTCTCCGGCCAGGGCGGCATCGACACCGGAGCGACAATAGGCAGCTACCTCGGACTCATGTTCCTGGCCGGCGTATTTACCGCAGTGGGCATCTGGTGCAGCAGTTTTACAGCCAACGCCGTCGTAGCCTTTATCGTAGCGGCGTTTGCCTGCTTTATCCTCTATAGCGGTTTTGGGGCGATCAGCGCCCTGCCCGTTTTCAGCGCGGGACTCGACTATTATATCGGTATGCTCGGCATCGATTTCCACTACCGCAGCGTAAGCCGCGGAGTGGTGGACGGCCGCGACGTACTCTTTTTCCTAAGCGTTATCTTTCTGTTTCTCTATCTCACCGGCCGGCATCTGCAAGGCAGACAACTGGCGGGTCCACGCAGACAGGCCTGGATACGCCCCGTAGCCCTGATCGCGGTGCTGACCGTTATCAATCTGGCCTCCACCCATCTTCATTACCGGCTCGATCTCACCCAGGACCGGCGCTATACCCTCAGCGCCCCGACAAAGGAACTCCTCGGCCGGGTCGACGACAATATCCAGGTAGACTTCTTCCTCGCAGGTAATCTCAAAGCCGGCATCCGCAACCTGGCCAAAGGCGCCGACGATCTCCTGCAGGAGATGAACGAATACTGCGACGGCAAGATCCGGGTCCATGCCTTCGATCCCCTCGCGACGCTGAATGACACGGCAAAGGCCGCTTTCCTCGATTCCCTGCAGCGGATGGGGATCCAGCCCATGACCCAGGTAGCCCAGGTAAAAAAAGGCGAAGAAGAGAGCCAAAGGATCGTGATCCCGGCGGCGATCGTCCGCTATAAGGGCCGGATCTTCCCCGTAAACCTGCTGACAGGGGTGAAGCTGGGCGGCGGCGACCAGGCCGAACAGCAACTCTACTCCAATGCAGAGACCCTCCTCGAATACAAGTTCGGCAGCGCGATAGACAAAGTCACGGCAAAGGACGTCCCACGGGTGGGCTATGTGCTGGGCAACGGCGAGCCACTCGACTATCGGGTGTACGATCTCATCGAAGATATCCGGCATAATTATCGGTTCGGCCTCATCCCGCTGGATAGCGCCGCGGTGATCCCCACCGATTACAAAGCCATCGTGATCGTAAAGCCCACCATAAAATTTACCGAACGCGAAAAGCTCACCCTCGACCAGTACGTTCTCCACGGCGGCCAGATCATCTGGGCCGTAGATGCCCTCCACGCAGAGAAAGACAGCCTCCGGCAGGAACAGGGAACCATCGCCTATGACCGTGGACTCGATCTGGAAGACATCTTCTTCCGCTATGGAGTACGGCTCAACAAAGACCTCGTCGAGGATGGCGGACAAAGCGCCAATCTCTCGCTCGTCGTAGGCATGCAGGGCAACAAACCCCAGATCGAAGCACTGAAATGGCCCTACTACCCATTGCTGAACGGCAGCCTTACCCATCCCATCTCCAAGAACCTCGACCCCGTGTTGTCGGAATTTGCCAATTCCATCGATACGGTATCGGCGCCCGGGATCAAAAAGACCGTATTGCTCCAAACCTCCGCCAATTCCCGGCGGGTGAGCACACCGGCGCTGATCACCCTCGATGTGCTGAAGTATAAGGACGATATGAAAATGTTCCCCGAGTCGAATATTCCGGTAGCGATGTTGCTCGAAGGAAAGTTCCGCTCGCTGTTTGCCAACCGGCTTTCTTCCGAACTGGCGGATAGCCTGGCGAATGTCTACCACACGCCGTTTTTGCCGGAGGCGAAAACGCCTTCGCGGGTGATCGTTTGCTCGGACGGCGACATTTTTATCAACGAAGTGACCGAACGCGGTCCACTGCCCCTGGGCTTTAGCGCCGACAACAATTATACTTTCGCCAACAAAGATTTTATCGAGAACTGCCTCGAATACATGGTAAATCCTTCTCATATTCTGGAGACACGTTCCAAGGACTTTACCCTACGGCTGCTGGATCCGGCAAAGGTGGAAAGCGATCGCGCCTTCTGGCAGTTTATCAACATCGGTCTGCCCATCGTGCTGGTTGTATTGGGCGGTTACGTATACCAACTGATCCGCCGCAGAAAATTCGCGAAAGCCTAGCCCGCGCGGGCCGCGGGCCTATTTAAGGTAAAATTAACATTTATTCCGCGCCGCCCGGCGCAACCCATCCTCCCCGGAATGCGTTTGCATTCCCAAACCTATTACTACGCCATGAAAGTCCACCAAACTACTCTGCTTCTGCTGCTGTTCGTATCAGCCTGCAGCAGGGATCATGAGAACTCCATGCCGCCGCCGCCGACTGGCCTCCAGGCAATGATGACCGGCAAATGGACCATCAACAACGTGACGACCTTGTATTTCGATTCCACCGGCGAACCCTTCGGTGTTGGGAAAAACCTTTACGTGACTCCTCCCGGTTATTATTTTCAGTTCAACAGCAACAGCACCTGGATGGAAGTGCTCGCCGACACGCTCTCGATCAACGGAATGGAGGGAACTTATTCCATCGCCGGGGACAGCAGCTTTATCCTTGTAAATCCGGCCGCACCCGGCCCGGAAACCTGTATCGTCGACACACTTACTTCCAGCATGTTTGTCTTCCATCATGAGCGGAGTACCCATTACAACGGCGTCACACCCGGGTTCCTTCGCTATCGCTTCCACATGACCCGCGGGAACTAACGAACAAGACCCCCTCCGTATTAGCAGAAATGTGGGTATCTTTATGCTACAATCGCAGGCATGAGCCCACTCACCATTACGTATCTGACCTTTGGCGTTGTTCTCTTATTGGCTATTATCTTTGATCTTGGGCTGCTGAGTAAGCGGGAGGCTACCATTTCAATAAAAAAAGCGCTGGTCCAAACCATCTTCTGGGTCGGGCTGGCGATGGCGTTTTTCGTCTTTATCTGGTTTGAGGACGGCCATAAGACGGCCCTGGAATATTTCAGCGCCTATCTGATGGAGTGGAGTCTCAGCATCGACAACATCTTCGTTTTTATCCTCATCTTCTCCTTCTTCCGCGTAAAGCCGGTATATTATGCCCGGGTATTGCTGATCGGTATCATGATGGCCATCGTCCTGCGGATCGTCTTTATCACGGTGGGGATCGCACTGGTGACCCGGTTTCACTGGCTGCTGTATGTCTTTGGCGCCGTCCTGATCTACACGGGTCTGACAATGTTTTTCACCAAACACGACGAAGAGCTGGATGTGGAAGATAACACCGTCTACAAGTTCATGAAACGGCTGTTGCCGCTGACCAGCAGCGATGGCGGGGGAAAAATGCGGGTATTGATCGACGGCAAGCGACGGTACACCACACTCTTCGTAGTGGTGGTATTGCTGGCCAGCACCGACATCGTCTTTGCCGTGGACAGCATTCCCGCCGTATTCGGCATCACCCAGGATAAGCTCGTCATCTATACATCGAATATCTTTGCCGTACTGGGACTCCGGTCCCTGTTCTTTTTGCTCCGGGGTGCCGTGGATAAGTTCAGCCATCTGCAACAGGGGATCGCCGTCGTTCTCGTCTTCGTCGGACTCAAGATGCTCGTGGAATATTTCGATGTGGTGATCCCGGTCTATGTGTCGCTGCTGGTGATCCTGGTCTGTATCTCGGGCGGGATCCTGTATTCCCTTTGGGTCAACAGCCGAAACAAAGCAAAAGATGGGGTATAGTATCGAATATATAGCAAATGCAGTGGGCGGCGCCCTGATAAAAGGGCATGGCGACGCCACTATCGAATACTTGCTGCCCGACAGCCGCCGGCTGGTCTTCCCGGCTGCCTCGCTGTTCTTTGCGCTCCACGGGCCACGACGGGACGGTCACCTCTTCATAAAAGAACTCTACAAAAGCGGCGTAAGGAATTTTGTGGTGCAGCGCGAGGTTGACCTGCCGGGCGCCAACCTGATCCTGGTAAAAGACACCCTCCTTGCCCTGCAGCAACTGGCCGCGGCACACCGCCGGCAGTTCTCCCTCCCCGTCATCGGCATCACCGGCAGCAACGGCAAGACCATTATAAAGGAATGGCTGAATCAACTGCTGGAGGAAGACTACTTCATCGTCCGCAGCCCCAAAAGCTATAATTCCCAAACCGGCGTACCGCTTAGCGTTTGGCAGATAGGCCCTCAGCATCAACTGGCTATCTTCGAGGCCGGTATCTCCCGGTCCGGTGAGATGCAACGGCTGGAACCCATCATCCACCCCACCATCGGCGTGTTCACAAATATCGGCGAAGCGCATAGCGAAGGGTTCGGCAGCCTGGATGAAAAGGCGGCAGAGAAGATGAAGCTGTTTGAACACGTGGAGACGCTGGTGTATTGCAGCGGTCAGCCGGAGGTAGCACAAGCCGTAGCATCGGCTGTCCGGGCCCGCGGAAACAAAGGCAGTCCAAAACTTTTTTCCTGGGGCCTGGGCACAGACACGGCGATGAGCATTCTCGCCATGGAAAAGCGGGAAGGCTGGACCAGGGTACGCCTGGTGTGCGGAGATAAAGACCTTTCGCTGAACATCCCGTTTACGGACGGGGCATCGATAGAAAATGCCCTGCATTGTGTAGCCGTACTCCTCGTGCTGGGGCGCTCCGCAGAGGTCATAAAGACAAGGCTGGCCCGGCTCGCGCCGATCGCCATGCGGCTGGAGCTGAAAAGCGGCATCAACCATTGTTCGGTCATCAATGACAGTTATAGCGCCGATCTCAATTCGCTGTCCATCGCACTGGACTTTCTCGCGCAGCAACAACAACACAACAAACGCACCGTCATCCTTTCCGATCTGCTCGGGAGCGGCCGGAACGAAAGCGAGCTATATGCCATCATCGCACAGGTGCTGGGGACAAAACAGGTGGACCGGCTCATCGGGATCGGTCCGCGCATCGGCGCCAATGCAGTTGCTTTCGGCCGATGGTTCCCGGGAGAAGCGGTTTTCTATCCCACCGTGGAGGCATTTCGTACCGACCTGGGCCGCCTTCATTTCCGCGACGAAACGATCCTGATAAAAGGAGCCCGTGTTTTTGAGTTCGAAGCGATCGACCGCCTGCTGACGGAGCAGATCCATCAAACCGTAATGGAAGTGGATCTGAACGCGATGGCGCAGAATTTGCGCCAGTTTCGCCAATTGTTGCAACCCGCTACCCGCGTGATGGCGATGGTAAAGGCCTTTGGCTATGGCAGCGGCAGTTTCGAGATTGCCAATCTTCTGCAGTTCCATGGCATCGATTGGCTGGGCGTCGCCTATGCCGATGAAGGGGTCACCCTTCGGAAGGGTGGGATTCGCGTACCCATCATGGTGATGAACACCGAGAACAGCAGCTTCGACCTGCTGGTGGAATATAATCTCCAACCCGTGATCTATTCCTTTTCGCTGTTGCGCACCTTCGATCACTGGTTGAAGCGCGAAGGGATCGTCTCATTCCCCGTTCATCTGGAGGTGGAGACGGGGATGAACAGACTGGGATTTCCCTCGGAGGAGATCGACCAGCTGTTGCGAACCTTGCCCTCCACGGCTTTTACCGTGCTAAGCGTCTTCAGCCATTTTGCCGCAAGCGAAGAAGCCGGCCAGGACGCCTTCTCCCGGCGACAGGCGGAGACCTACACCTCCATGGCGGACAGGATCGAAAGGGCGCTGGGTTATTCCTTTCTCCGGCATCTCGCCAATTCAGCGGGGATCATCCGTTATCCGCAGTGCCAGATGGATATGGTGCGACTGGGCATCGGGCTGTATGGCATCGACCCCACAGGTTCCACGGAGCTTGGATTGCAGGAAGTGTCGACCCTGAAGACCACGATCGCCCAGATAAAACATCTATACCCCGGAGACACGATCGGCTACAGTCGCAAAGGCATCGCGACGGCGGGGACGGTTACGGCCACGGTCCGCATCGGGTATGCCGATGGCTATTCGCGGAGCCTTGGCAATGGGGTGGGGAAGATGTGGGTCAATGGCCGGCTCGCGCCGACGATCGGTGTCATAAGCATGGACATGACGATCATCGATATTACCGGCATCCCCGATGTAAAAGAGGGCGATGAAGTGGTCGTTTTCGGCAAACAACTATCTGTCAGTCTGTTAGCGGCTTGGTCCCAGACGATACCCTACGAAATTTTAACAAGCGTGTCGCAGCGCGTAAAGCGCGTGTATTTTGAAGACTAGCCTTTGGTGCGTCGGTATTCAATGAGCAGGATTTCCTATATTTGAACTTCTATTGGTGAATAATCTTAATCTGTTGTAAGTGAAGGCCAGAAGCATTTTTTTAATCGTATTGTTGATCATTGTCGCCGATCAGTCCCTGAAAATTTGGGTGAAAACACATATGCCCTTGAGCCATCCGGCGGATTTCTATCGCGATCCGGTGTCGCCCTACGACAACGGAATAAAACTGGTGGGCGACAAAGCGCAGATATACTTTGTCGAGAACGAAGGAATGGCCTGGGGCTGGAAATTCGGCGGCAGCTGGGGCAAAATGGCGCTGACCCTGTTTCGCCTCGTGGCCGTCATCTTCGGCGTCTACTATATCCAGACCATCATCAAAAAAAAATATCACCGCGGCTTTATCATCTGCGCGGGACTCATCTTCGCCGGGGCGCTCGGCAATCTTCTCGATAGTATGTTCTATGGGCTCATCTTCGAGCACAGTACCTATGACCATGTGGCAAAGATCTTTCCCAAACATGGGTACACCTCCTTCCTGCATGGCCGGGTAGTGGATATGCTCTATTTCCCGATCATAAAAACGCATTATCCGGGCTGGTTTCCATTTGTAGGCGGAGAAGAGTTTGAATTTTTTAGCCCCGTCTTCAACCTGGCGGACGCCTCCATATCGGTTGGCGTGATTGCCATCCTTCTCTTCCAGAAACGTTTTTTCCACAAACGGCCCGGCCACGCCACCCCCGCACTTGACGAACAAGGCAAAGTGGATGCGGTGCAGGCCTGACGGCCCCGCCAAAAAAACAGGGCCGCACGAAGCGGCCCCTTCCAGAGGATAGTACCTGCGCGGTTTACTGGTTAACGAGGTTCTTCACCTTTACTAATTTTTGGCTTACCAGCTGATCATTGAACTGGATCTGCAGGGCATACGCGCCCGGCGGCAGAGAGCCAAGATCGTAGACGGTGAAGCTGTTCAATCCTTGGGTCAGCGACTGACGCACACGGCGCAGATACCGGCCATACATATCAACAAGACTGATAGTGGCCACCCCATTGGCCGGGGCGGTCAACTCCATGTTGAGGTGATCGGTAAAGGGATTCTGCACGCTGCGAACTTCGAAAGACAGGTTACTGTTGCTAAGGAGTACAAGACCACTGTTTCTACGGGCCGAAAGGACGATCATATCTATCCGGTAATAGGTCTGGGGACCAACGGGTTTTGGATCAGAAAAAGTATAGGCAGCCCCACCGCCATCGCCGCCGGCGGCCGGCAGGGTGACCAGTGTCGTAAAATGCACCCCGTCGTCACTCCGCATCACGGCATAGGCCAGGTTGCTCACTTCATTACTGGTCGTCCATTGCAGATTGCCAAGCCCGTCTTTCACCTTGCCGTTAAAGGAGAGGATCGTGGTGGGCAGGACGGTCATACAGTTGACACCAAATACAAATTTGGGTTGGTTGGTCGTAAAAAAACAACCGGTCGTATTGAGGTTCGAATCCGTACTGGCCACGATCAGCCGGTAGATCGTTACAGAATTGGTGGCCGATATCCGGTAAAACCGGGTAACGGTATCGACATACTGGCCGGTCATCATATTATACACGGGGATCACCGTTCCATGGGCGGCACGGCCCAGGGTGTCCAGCGGAGGCGTGACCCAGGTAGCGCCGTTGTCATTACTCTGCTCCATCTTCCATTGCGTATAGTTACCGACGTAAGACGAGATCCGAAACTTAATGGAGTCGTCCGCACCCTGACAAAGCGTATCCGGCCGGTCGGGAGTCAACAGCAGATCGGGCGGGCAGGTCGCCAGGGTGATATCATCAAGCGCCCAGTCGTTACCGCCGCCACCCGAGGCATTGTTGCGGATCGAGATAGTGATGGAGTTCTGATTCGGCCCGGTCAGCAGGACAAAGCCTCGTTGCTGCCAGCCCACCGTATCAAGCTGACCCGTACTCATCCGGTCGAGTCCGTCTACCACAAGCGTAAGGTTGGGCAATACCCCCGGCGTGTATTCGGCAACACCCGCCGTGTCGATGCCGCAGTTGGGACAGACGTTCTTGAACCACGCCGAGAATTGGTAATAGGTATTCGGACAAAGGCCGGCGATCACCTGGTGATAGGCTTCACTGGTCGCAAGGTCGGCATTGACGAGCAGCATATAGCCGGCGTTCGTATTGTCGTCGGGCGGTGCATTACCCGCCGCGGTTGTCGTACCGGTATGGTCACCCGCGATATACCAGAACCCGCCAAATTCCCGGTTGGCGCAGGCCAGCGGGCTGCCGGCAGGCGGCGATCCGCAACTGGGTTTACGATTGGCGCCCGGGACAGTGGAACTGGTCGGGCTTACGTTATTGACGATGGCATAAAAACCGTCATTGATAGTCGTCGAAGTATTGCTCGTGGGCAGATAGGTATAGCCCGGGATGAGGTAGCTCGGCGGAGCACTACGGTTGCGCCCTACTCCAATCCCAAACGTACCACCGGATTCGGCGGCGAAGTTCGTACTGGAGCCGTTGGCGCAGAGGGTACTGGGTTTTTGGATCAATATCTTATAAGGAGTGGCATAAAGAAAACTGTCGACAAAGGTAGTGCTGCTGGTGCGATAGGCGATGACCCCGCCGCCGAGCGTAATGGTGTCGCCATAGGCACCGGTGACCAACACCCGAAAAGCCGTCGTGGTAAGCGTACCCTGCGAAAATCTCGGCAGCGTGGTATTACCCGTGATCGTACCCGCACCATTGGAGTTGGACGTCGCCATGGGCATGATGCCGGCCGGCGCCGAAGAACCCGTACCGAGGTTGATCCTTATCTGATAGCCGCCCGCATAGGCAGGACTGGGATTATATGTGCCGGGATCGGAGTCGGAAGTCTGCGAATAGTGACGCATGATCAGGCCTTCATTGCTGATAAGCATCAGACTGTCGGTTCCCTTCATGATCGTATTGCTCGGGACACTGTCATAGTACCGGACCTTGTACATCTTGCCGCTGTTCCGGTAGCTTTGATTGACATAGAAGTTGACCCGGATCTCCAGCGAGTCGCCGGGCTCAACGGGCCCCCCAACAGTCTTTTTGCTGAGATTGATATAGCTGTTACCCCACTTGAGCATAGCAGTAGCCTGCGCATGTGTATAATTGCGAAAGAAAAGAATGATTAGCAACGCCCCTGCAAACCTGCGAAGCACAGGCCCGGCGGGTAGAATTGTTTTCATGGATACTTACATTTTCAAGGGTTATCGGACTACTTACGGAAAACAATACGTTGTAAAGATAGGTTGAATAACGGTGGCCAGCAATCGTATAATTACCTCCGTCCTAAGGGAATATACTATTTTACTATTTGATAATTATGTCTTACTTTGTTATTGCGCGATGAACACCTCACTCTATCGTCTGTTTACTTACCTGGGCCTGTGCGCATCTCTGAAGCCTTCCGCGCAACCTACGCTTACCCTCCCCACCCATCCCCCGCCTGATGAGTGCAACCCCATGCCGCAATTGATTAACAAAGTGTTAATAGATTAGCGCGCATCTTGCACCACTAAAAAGAATTTCGTAAATTTGTGTAGTTTTTACACTAAGATTTGTGGAGTTTGCTTGCCGTACCAAAATCGATTTTAATCCTAATACCCTCAATAACCGTTTTTACAATGCAATCTCTACATGATATGACGGGCAATATGCCGTCATCTGAATTCCCGGGCATAAACCCGTCATCCGGATCCTCGCTCTCCTGTCCCATCTGTGGCCAGGCCCTCTACGCTACCGACAAGGGGAATTGTGAAGTCACCTATCATTGCAGTTCGGCTGAAGCCCGCTTCTGGGATTTCGACCGGGGCACCGTGGCCCAACATAAGGCCAAGGAGCACTGGGATCGATCGATCCGGGAAGTGTTTCTCAGCAGAGGATAGGCCGGCGATGCAAATAATCCGTTAAAAAACCCGGCACTTTCGCCGGGGTAGGGGTTTTTACCCGCTATATTACGGGCCTATTGTAATATTTTTGGTGCTAACGCGACTAAAAAAGTAAAAGAATGTCGGCTCACCATGTTTTCGTTCTCATACTCGTCCAACTCTTCCTTCTCCTAAGTCCTTCCATCGGTGTTTATAAACTCTTTGAAAAAGCCGGCGTGCCGGGATGGAAAGCCTTTGTGCCGCTTTATAACACCTGGGTAATGATGACCCTCGCGGAAAGACCGCGGCATTGGGTCTTCTGGCAACTCATTCCCGTGGTAGGCTGGTTCATGACAATGGGCATCTACGTGGAGTATGTAAAAGTGTATGGGAAGTTTCATTTTTATGAGCATGCCCTGGCGTCCCTGTTTCCATTGGCCTATTTTCCCTACCTGGGTTGGGATGCTAAAACAAAATACATCGGCGGCGCGGCTGCGCGCAAACATAAAAAAAGCAAGACCCGCGAATGGATCGACGCCGGCGTTTTTGCAGTAGTGGCTGCGACGCTGATCCGCACCTTTGTTTTTGAAGCGTATGTGATCCCCACCGGATCGATGGAAAAAACCTTGCTGGTGAACGACTACCTGTTTGTCAGCAAGTTTGCATACGGACCCCGCATCCCGATGACCCCGCTGTCCATCCCCTTCGTTCACAATACCCTGCCGCTCGTCAATCGCAAGTCCTACGTGGAATGGATCGAGTTGCCCTATGTCCGCTGGTTCGAAAGCCCCGTGAAACGGGAGGACGTCGTCGTCTTCAACTTCCCCGAAGGCGATACCCTGATCAACCTGCCTGCCTATCAGTCCGCCGACCCATATTACGACGTGATCCGGCGCCTGGGTAATGGCAATTCCGACTCCGGCCGCCAGATCGTGCTGGGCGATCCCGACCAATACCCGCTGATCCTGCACCCCCCCGATAAAGAGGAGAACTATATCAAACGCTGTACGGCCATCGCCGGCGACACCATTCAGCTAAAGGACCAGGTCATCTATATCAACGGCAAGGCGCAACCGCTTCCGCCGGAATCGCAGACCAAATGTATCGTAAAGACCCACGGCCAGCCGCTGGACGAAACAGTGATGCAGGATGAGTATAACCTCGATATCACCGATCCATCCGAACTTTCATCCACCAACAATCCCAACGAATACCAGGTGCTGCTGACGGCTGCGGCAAGAGATAAGCTGCTGAAAAACGGCGTCGCAGTAAGTATCACCCCCCTCCTGGACTCCACCACGCCGGTCTGGCCCTATTCACCGCTGGTATCCTGGAAAGTGGATAATTATGGTCCGCTATTCATCCCGAAACGCGGCAGCACGATCCAGCTGAACCCGACAACCTATACGCTCTATCAACGCGCCATCCGGGTCTACGAGGGAAACAAATTCGAGTTTCACGACGGGAAATATTTTCTCAACGACCAGGAGGTTCACAGCTATACCTTCCGCTATAACTATTACTGGATGATGGGTGACAACCGGCACGAAAGCCAGGACTCCCGCTTTTGGGGGGTTGTCCCCGAGACGATGATCGTCGGCGAAGCCTCCCTTATCTGGATGAGCTGGGGCAAGGGCATCCGCTGGAACCGCCTCTTCAGCCGCATCAAATAAAAAAACCCGCCTGGACGGCGGGTTTTTTTATTTGAGGTCGTTATTCCCTTAGTTTTTATCCCAGAATAATTTTGTCTCTACCTTGTCTCCGCCGATGGCCGAAGCCGCCTGCGTATAATTAGTCCCATTCACGGTCTGCTCACTCACTGGATAATACAACCGGTTCGGGAAACCGGATACCGCACCCACCGGCGCCGGCAACACGGGGTAATCCAGTCTCCTGAGATCGATCCATTCGTGATCGGGATGATTATACAACGAGATCCATTTCTGCCGGGCGATCTTCTGAAGGTCGGTGCCGCCCGTGGCGGTAGCATAAGCAACCGTAGGTTCGGCAAGATAACGCGTTACCGAACTGTCGGCGCCGCCCCAGTACTTGATACTTTGACGGATGCCCTCATTGTAGTGGCTCTCGACGGTGCCGCCTACATTATAGCCTCTTGCGACGGCTTCCGCGCGGAGGAATTCCATTTCGGAATAATCCAGCACGACATATGAAAGATTGGATGCGCTGTCTTTTGTTGAAGGTCCCGATACCGTCGAATAGGTGGTTTGGACACCCATAACGGCACCTACATACTTTCCGGTGGAACTGGCCTTGCCGTAAAAGGAGGTCAGACGCGGGTCCGCATTGGAGAGCAACTGGTCCATCATGGTCTTGGGCGCGACATAGTCATTGCGCTTGGCCACCACAAAGTTTGAGTACATGGGGTTGTTGCTCGGCTGGGAGCCATATTTCATGATACAATTCTGTGCGGTTGAGGTCATGGCGTTGGGACTCGCGGCTTCCACCACACTCTTTGACGTGGTAGGATCGACATCCGCCAGCGTCATCCCCATCACCACTTTCAGCGAATTGGCGAAGGTGATCCAGTTGGGGATATTTCCGCCAAACCACAGGTCTTCGGACAGGGCAAAACCATTCCCCCCGGTACTCAGATTGGCAAGATCATTGTCGAGGCGTTTGAGCAGGTCCATGTAGATCGCCTGCTGGTCGTCGTATTTCGGGAAGAGATTATCCGGGTTCAGCGCCTGGCTGTAGGGAATATTGCCATAAGAGGTCACCAGGATATACCAGGCATATACCGCCGTGATATCGACGCAGGCCCGACGGTTGGTGATGGTAGCGACTGAATTGGTCGCATCCGGAATTGTGGTGCTAAGGATGCTGTCCGATCTCTTCAGGTTGTTGAGACAACTTTCGTATAGGGTATTCCACTGCGTATTGGGCATGCCCGCGGTTTGGAAATTATACTGTGCGTTGTCCTCGATGATCGCCTGGGCCATATAATTCACGATATGCAGGGTGATATTGCCACCTCCATTGGCCGCCAGTTGATTCGTCAGGGCAAGGGTGCCATCGGTGAACAGCGGAGCGGCGGGGACTACAGCGGCTTTCTTTGTCTGATTATTATAGGAGTCGATATCCTTCGTACAAGCTCCAAGGAGCAATAGGCCCGGAAGTATATATAATATTGATTTCTTCATGTTGCTGATTTTAGAATTGCATTTTTAGGTTTAACCCAACCGAGCGGACGGTAGGATAGCTGCCGAATTGAAGACCTGAGTTGGCATTGCCGGCGGAAGCGGCGTCTTCGGGATCGGCCATTGGGAGATTCTTGTGGATGAGCCAGAGATTACGCCCAATGAGCTGGATGTCGATGCCTTTTATCACTCTTGATGCATTTCCCAATCTGGCGCCGGGAATATGATAGCCCAGGGACAACTCACGCAGCTTGACATAGCTGGCATCATACGCAAAATCCGGCGGGGGCAGCAACAGGCTGTTGCCGGAAGTGATCGCCGTGCGGGTCGTATTCGGCGTGCCATCGGCTTTCACACCCTTCAGGATGATACCCCCGTTTTGTGCAAGGGGCAGGCGCTTGTCGTTGCCAAGGTCGTTCTTGCCAACCGTGGTGGGCGAGATACCTGACTGCTGAGCATAGTATTGATCCAACGACCATACCGTACCACCCATCCGGGCATCGACCAGGAAGGATAGATTAAAGTTCTTGTACTTGAAATTGTTCGTGACGCCACCGATCCAGTCGGGGTTGAAGTTTCCGAGGACGTTGGTGGTAGTCGTGGTCAGCAGGTAAGCGCTTCCGTCATTGCTGACGACCTTCTGACCCTTGAGATACTGATAGGTCTGGCCGAAAATTTGACCGTAGGGCTTGCCGACCGTTGCGTTGGTAGAAATGCTGGCCTGGAACGTTGCCAGCTGAAGATTGGTGGCGCCGCTGTTCAGAGAAAGCAACTTATTCCGGTTGCGTGTCCAGTTGGCGGTAATTTCCCAGGAGAAGTTTCTGGTTTTCACCGGCGTACCGTAAACCGTCACCTCAAAACCCTGGTTCTGCAGATTACCGGCATTGACGTATTTGGAGGCGTATCCGGTGGAAGTCGTTATGGCAATCGGCAGGATCTGGTCGACCGTATTGGTGTGATAGAAGCTTACATCAAAACCGACACGGCTTTTCAGGAAGCTCATCTCGAGACCGATTTCCTTGCTGTTCGTTCTTTCGGGCTTCAGAGCGTCGTTGTTCTTGGTAGTCGGCAGCGCAAACAGGACACTGGAGGTAGTGCCGGCGACAAACGGATTGGGCTGGTTATACACGTCCTGGATACTGCCCCAGTTTGCATCATTACCGACCGTAGCGTAGTTGGCCCGGAGTTTACCCGAAGAGATCCAGGAGACATCCTTCAAATGCTGGTAGAACTGCCAGCTGCCGGAAATAGCATAGTAGTTGTAAGCGTTGGCATCGACGGGAAGGGTGGAAGACCGGTCCCGGCGGAAGCTTCCGTCAAGGCTAAGGAAATCGCGATAGGTCAGCGTTGCACCGGCGAAATATCCATCGACGGCCTTAGGAGTGCTGGTTTCAGTGGGTGCAGAGATTGCGCCTACCGAATTGGAGATCGCATAGAGACCGGGAATGATCAGGCCACCCGTTGTGCCTTGATTGACCGAGGCGATGACGTCCCTGCGCATGTTGACGCCTAAAAGACCGTTGAGCTTGAAATCCTTGTTGATATCCTTATTCATCGTGGCGATGAGGTCATAGTTCAACTCGCGGAAAGAGGAGTTGAACCGGCTGTACATCGGGGTCCCGATGCTGCCGACCGCAAGACGCTCTTCCTGCGCCTGATTGTAGGTATCCAACGATATCCGGCCCATGATGTTCAGCCAGGATAATAACTGATAGTTCAGACTGACATTGCCATAAGTACGGTTACGGGTGTCGTTCTCAAAGTTCTGATAGGCGGTGAACCAGGGGTTATTATACGAGAAAGGAGTGAGTCCGGTAGTGGTAGTGGGATCGCTCCAGTTCCAGGTAATATTTTTCTGGGCTCTTTCATAGGCCTCTTTCTGTTCTTTGTAGTCCACGTTCACCTGGCCATATTCACGGAACTGGGGCATGGAGCTGCGGTTTCCGTCATAGCCGGTGGGATTCCGGCCGACTGTCGATTCCTGCACATAATTGGCCGTTGCCGCGATGGTGATCTTGTCTGTCAACTTATAAGTAGACGCGAAGTTGATCGTATTCCGACCGTCGCTCTGGTTGGGCATATCTCCTACTTCACCGATCCGGCTAAAGCCGAGCTTATAAGACCCCTTTTCGGTGGCGCCATCCAGGAATACGCTTTCGTTATTGGTGACTGCGGTCTTGAAGAAATACTCCGGTCCGTTTTTGCCCGCCACCCAGGGCGTAGCCTTGTGGAAGGTGGGGCTCAACGGGTCGAAGGCATCCCACTGGTAGACCATGATGTTCTTGTCAAACTTAGGTCCCCAGGAACGCGGGGCATTGGTGTTGACGATGAGATCCGGCACCCCGTCGCCCGTGATGTCTTTGGAAATGAAACCTCCGGTAGCTAAATTATCGGAGCGGCCGGCGCCATATTCCTTCTGCCTTGTGACAAAGGTGCTCCTGTCGATCCGGCCGGCGGTGATGCCGGCATTGACGGTGATATTCGTGCCGGCCCTGCCCTTCTTGGTCGTGATCATGATCACCCCATTCGCAGCGCGGGATCCGTAGAGGGCGGTGGCGGCCGCACCCTTCAGCACGTTAATACTCAAAATATCGTCAGGGTTGATATCGGAGGCGGCATTGCCCATATCATATCCGCCGCCGCTGCCCAGACCACCGTTGGTGGACCCGCCTGACACCATTATGGAATTGTCAAGTGGCGCACCGTCGACCACAAACAACGCCTGGTTGTTGAAGCCAAGCGATTTTACCCCGCGGATGACTACGTTGACCGAACCACCAAGGCTGTTGTTCTGACGGATCTCCAAACCGGAGACCTTTCCGGAAAGCCCGTCGGCAAGGTTCGAAACGCGGACCCTGTTGGCCTCATCGCCGCTGATCTGTTGGGCCGCATAAGGCAGGGTGTTCTTGGCCCTTTTGATGCCATAAGCCGTGACTACCACCTGATCCAATTCCTGATTCAATTTTGTAAGGGAGACCGTGATGGAGGTTTGCCCCGTCACGTCAACCGCCTTTTCGGTGTAACCGACTGCGGAGATAATGAGGGTGCCTTTTAGAGATGATTTAATCGTGAAAGTACCGTCTTCGTTCGTTACGACGCCACCCTTGGCGCCACGAAAACGAACAGAGGCTCCCGCAATCGGGTTGCCATTTTCTTCAAGCACTTTGCCTGGTAGGTTAATTGTTTGGGCCATTGCCTGCTGGCATGGAATGCCAAGGGCGAATGCCGCGAATAGCATAAGAAGAATGCTTCTCATAGCAGCTTTTTTTGGTTGTTTAAATGTTTACAGGTAGTCGGCCAAATTTGATTGATTTTCAACAAAGAGCATGTATGGTTTTTACCCGGTTTTGCACGGATATTAACTCGCAAGTCTAAATTTTTGCGTAGTGGTTAACCATTAGCCCTTTAGGGAGGGAATTAAAGCGTAACCCAAAGCGCCGAATCGCCCATATTGTCGTTTTGTGTGATATCGGGATCTAAGGTAATACCGTCCAGCGTCTTCTCCACCTGCTGGATCAGCTGAAACCCTCTCGTATCAACCTCCGGCCCGTTGTAGGCACGCCAATAATGCTGAAAAGAAAGTTCATCATATAACTGCGCCGGGGTAAGAATGACGTCATAACCGACATAAATTCCCGGAACATAGCCGGCCGTATGTACCGCATAGTACCATGCCTGACAATAGGCGATCACATTTTGCGCGGACGTACCCGGGGCCACTCCCTCAAGATCACACCAGAGATTCATCCCCGCGGGCAACCCCACGATCTGTTTTGCATAGGTGGCCGCGTAATTGCCATAAAGCGAACCCAGGTTCGTCGTAGGGTTCCAGCCCGGAAGCGACACATGCTGCACCGGCATCAGGGCAAGCCCCGCCGTAAGAAGGCCAACAGCCTCGGCATTGGTCAGATTGCCCGCCTGTAGATTGGGTACCCGCGGGACATAGCGGATGCAAAAGGCATAGCCGGCATTTTTGAAGCTTTGCGCCTGCTCCGCCGTCAGCGGCGAGTTGACATCGAATCCCGATAAACCGGCGGCCGCCGCCTGCACGCGCCCCGGAAGAGTCAGATCGGCCATAGTAGGATAAGGCTTTTATTTCCCTTATATGAAGGTAACAAATATTATTCGCTGTGCAGTGCCTTTACGGGGTTGCTCAGCGCTGCCTTTATGGCCTGGAAACTGACGGTAAACAAGGTCAGGCCGATCGCCCCCGCGGCCGTGACCGCAAAGATCCACCAGGAGAGGTCGGCCCGATAGGCATAGGTACTCAGCCAGGAATGCATGATAGCATAGGCGATAGGCGCGCCGATCAGCAGCGAGATGCTGACCAGCCAGACGAATTCCCGCGACAGAAGATTCCAGAGATTCAGAACGGAAGCCCCCAACACCTTGCGGATGCCGACTTCCCGGGTGCGTTGCTCGGCGACAAAGGCCGAGAGCCCCAGCAGCCCAAGACAGGAGATAAAAATAGCCAGCAGGGTAAAAGCGCCGGCCAGCTGGCTCACCCGTTCTTCATCCCCAAATTTCCGGGCATAGTCCTGGTCGGCGAAGACATATTCGAAGGGGTCTTCGGGGTCGTATTTTTTCAGGACGGCCTGGATGGCGGCAAGCGCCCGCGACATAGAAGCCTGGGGTCTGACCCGGATATCAAGGGAGTTGATCCGCGAAAAGGAGAGAAAGTCAGAAAGATAGAAGATCATGGGCGCGACAGGCTGGTAGGGCGACTGCGAAACCATATCCTTCACAACGCCGATGACTGTGTACAGGCCGTTATTACCCCATTTCACCACCTCGCCAAGCGGACGGGCAAGGCCCATATATTTGACGGCCGTTTCATTGAGGATGATATTATTGGAGTCCGTGGCAAAGTTGGGCCGGAAGTCACGGCCCCCAACGATCTGCCAGCGGTTCGTCTTGCCGAACTCCGGGGTGACCCCATTGGTGACAAACTCTTCCATCATCGCAGGGTCCTTGCCTTTCCAGCTGAACCCGCTATTGGTAACCCAGGTGTTGGTGATCTCGCTTTGCGATCCGGCGACGCTTTCGATAAAACCCGTTTCCATGAGCGACGCGGTAATCGACGCAGAGTATTTTGTCAGGTCGAGATTCTGCCGCGGGATAAAAAGCAGGCCGCTGCGATCGTAACCGACGGGCCTGTCCTTGACAAATTGAATTTGCCGCAGGATGACAAGGGTGCCGACGATCAGGATGACACTGACGGTAAACTGTACGACGACCAGCGCCTTCCGCGGCAGGGCGGCGAGCTTGCCCACCTTGAAAGTTCCCTTCAGGACTTTCACCGGTTGGAAAGAAGAAAGATACAAGGCAGGGTAGCTGCCCGCAAGCACTGCTGTAAAGCCCGTAAAGGCAAGGCCCGCCAGCCAGAAGCCCGGAGAGGCATAGGGCACATGCATCTTCTTTTGGGCCGTCTCATTGAAAAAGGGCAATAACAACTGCGCGATCCCGATGGCAAAGACAAACGCGAAAAAGGCGATCACGAGCGACTCGCTGTAAAACTGCCCGATGAGTTGTCCGCGCAACGACCCGATAGCCTTACGGATACCCACCTCCTTCGCGCGCTTCTCGCTCCGGGCCGTGCTGAGGTTCATAAAGTTGATACAGGCCAGGATCAGCACGAAGACGGCGATGATCGAGTAGAGCCGGACATACGTGATCCGGCCGCCGGCGCTGACCCCGTCTTTGAAATCGGAATAGAGATGCCAGCGATCCATGGGATGAAGAAAGAGCTCAGGGTTGAAGCGCCGGTCGTTGGGCGCATTGTCACGCTTTACATATTTGATGGCCCTGGAGGCCTGCTCCATAGATACATGATCGTTCAGCTGGACATAGACTCTGAACCAGCTGTTACCCCAGTTCACCCGGGTATCGAGATTTTCCTGCTGGACCTTCAGGGCAAAGGGACAGATATAGTCGGTATTGGCCCAGGAGGAATTGGCCGGCATTTTGGCAAAGACCCCGGTGACGCGCAGCGGATATTTGTTATCGGCCAGGATCGTCTTGCCCATGGGGTCCGCATCGCCAAAAAGGCTTTTCGCCGCCGGCACCGAAAGGATCACGGAGTTGGCATCATCGAGGGCCGTGTTATTGCCGCTGATCATCTTTAGCGAAAGCAGGTCGATAACCGGTGGTTCGAAGCAGTTGCCCAGGAGACTCATTTTCTTCTCGCCAAAAGCCATCAGCCGTTTACTGGCGCCTCCATCCAGAACCACATACTTAAAGAAGCGGCCATATTCTTTGCGCAGTACCGGCGCCAGCTGCATAGCCTCGCCCCACCAGGTCTCCCTGCCCCCGCTGATCGTCTGATTTTGCAGGACCGCCGCGATCTTTTCGTGGCGGACAGGGCCATGATCGAAACTCAGTTCGTCGGCGATCCAAAGTCCGATAAGGATAGCCACGGCCATCCCGATGGCAAGGCCGCCGATATTGATGGCGGTGATCAATCGATTCCGCGCAAGACTGCGAAGCGCGACACGGAGATAATTCTTTAACATGAGACGCCGGTTTATTTTGTTTTCAGACCTTCTATTCGTTGTGCAGCGATTTTATCGGGTTGGCGGTAGCGGCCCTCGCAGCCTGATAGCTGATCGTAAGGATGGCGATCGCCAGCGCCGAAGCACCGGCCAGCGGGAAGATCCACCAGCTTACCGCCGTTCGATAGGCGAATTCATGCAGCCATTGCGACATGGCCCACCAGGTGACCGGCACGGCGATGAGAAAGGCCAGCCCCACCAGCACCAGGAACTCCTTCGAGACAAGGACCAGCACCGAGCCTACGCTGGCGCCCAACACCTTCCGGATGCCGATCTCTTTCGTCCGCTGCTCGGCCATATAAGCCGCAAGCCCGAAAAGCCCAAGTCCGGCGATGAGGATGGCAATAAAGGTAAAGGCCGTGAAGAGACGTCCGGTCCGTTGTTCGGCGGTATAAAGATGTGCAAAGCGATCATCGAGAAAATAATAGCTGAAGGGGCCCTTTGGATGAAAGGCGGCCCAGCGTTGCCGGACGCTTGCGAGAAAGGGTGCTACATCCGCGGTATTCACCTTCACCAGCATCCCCCCCTCGTTGTGGCCGAGCAGGAGCATCAGCGGCGCGATCTTCTGTTTGGCGGAGAGATAGTGAAAGTCTTTGATCACCCCCACCACCCTGTATTCCTTGCGGCCCGAACGCACAAGAACCTTGCCGATCGGGTCCGTATGACCCCAACCCAGATCGGCCGCGGCCGTCTCATTGATCAGTACCCCATTGGCCGTATCGGTGGGAAAATCCCGGGAGAAGTTTCGCCCCTTTGCGATTGGCAACCCCAGCGTAGGGACATAGTCGTAATCCACCTGGTAGATATTGGTGTGGATCTCCCCATGGCCATCGTTGGCCCCTGCCGATTTCGGATAGATCTCGGTGCCGCCCATCACCCCCGATCCCGGGACACTCCAGCTGATGCTCACATGGGTAACCCGTTTGTCCTGTAGCAGCTCCTGCCGGAAGGCCTCCTGGTTTTGGTCAAGCAGAAAGGCATCCTGGATATAGACGACCTGCTCCTTGTCATAGCCAAGCCGGATATCCTGCATATAGTGCAGTTGCCGGTAGACGATAAGGGTGGCTACCATGAGGGCGATGGAGACGACGAACTGAAAGACAACGAGCCCGCTGCGCAGCACACTCCGGCGGCCGCCTTGTAGCGAACCCTTCAGGACTTTTATCGCATCGAAAGAAGAAAGGAAAAAAGCCGGATAGATGCCCGCCGCCACACCAACCACCAGGGTCAGTCCCAGGATGGCCGCAAGCGAAGGGAGGTTGAAAAAGACGGCATAGGAAAACTGCTTCCCCGATAAGGGGTTGAACCAGGGAAGGACCAGTAAAGCGATGCCAAAGGCGAGGATCATGGAAAAGGCGGTGAGGATCACCGACTCGGTCAGGAACTGAGCAATCAGCTGTTTTTTCACCGAGCCCATAACCTTGCGGATCCCAACCTCCTTGCTTCTTGCCGCCGCTCCTGCGGTGGAGAGGTTGGTGAAGTTAGCACAGGCCAGCAATAGGATAAACATCGCCAGGGCGCTGAATATAAGCACATAAAGCTGGCTGCCGTTGGCCTCCAGTTCATACTTGGTGTTGGAATGCAGATGGATGTCGGTGAGCGGGGTCAGCGTAAAGACAAAGCTGTTCACGGCTTTCCCGGCCTCGGCCAGCGGCACGCCCATGTCGCGGGAGATCTCCGGGACACAATATTTGGCTACCAGCTCGCGGAACCGCGTCTGTAGTTGGTGTGGGTCGGCATCGGGCCGCAACCGGAGATAGGTGTAAAAGCCTACATTGGTCCAGCTGTTCTGGGTGATGTGCATAGTACTCCAGCTGAGAAACGACTCGTAATGAAAATGCGCTTCATCGGGGACCTTGTCGATGATCCCGGTGATGGTGCAGGCTCCATAGTTGGAAAGGACGACGGTCTTGCCCAGAGCCGGCGCCGATCCGAAGTATTTGGTTGCAAAGGCCTTGGTGACGACCAGACTGTTGGGGCGCACCAGGGCCGTATGGACATCGCCTTCGAGAAAGGGGACGGTAAAGACCTCGAAGAAATTGCTGTCGACATAAACGAGATTCGGTTCCTTGAACTGGCGCGTGCCCGCCTGGATATACGCATCACCGAGATGGCTGAGGCGGGTGAAAGTTTCGATCTCGGGAAAGGCGGCGGTCATACCCGGCCCGACGGCAACATCAACCATGGGGTAGTCTGACTGGGTATCACCGCTCATCCCTAGATTGACCCGATAGATATCTTTCGACCGGTTGGCATAACGGTCGTACGAACGCTCATCCCGGACCCAGGCGACGATCAGCAGACAGGCGGCCAGACCAACAGAGAGCCCGAGGATGTTAATGGCCGCAAAGACGGAATTGCGCCGGAGATTGCGGAGGGCAAGCGTTATATAATTTTTTAGCATGGCAGATTATTTGCATAGCGCAATGCGCTTTCGGATAGACGCAAACTCCCGGAGCAATGTTGCATAAAGCTCCTGAAAAAGGCGTAACTTTTACCAAAACACTTTTTATGTCAACAACCACTGCAGTCATGTCAACGACAGAGATCGCCAATCGTTTGGTCGAACTCAGCACGAAGGGCGATTTTGAGTCCGCTCAAAAGGAATTGTTCGCAGACGATGCCGTCAGCATCGAACCTCACGACACACCCGCCTTCGATCAGGAAACAAAAGGCTTGGATGCCATCATGGAAAAAGGCGAGAAATGGAAAGCCATGGTAAAAGAAATTCACGGTATGACCGTATCCCAACCGCTGGTCAGCGACAGCTCATTTGCGGTTACGATGTGGTTGGATGTAACGATGCAGGACGACAAACGCATGGCGATGAACGAACTCTGCGTGTATCATGTAAAGGATGGAAAAATAGTCTCGGAACAATTCTTTATGTGAATGGAAGAAAAATTCAATGATGCACCACTACACGCGCTTACCGGCGATGCTCACCTGCATCGCCTTTTTTATGTCGCTCACCGCCACCCCCTCAGCCACGCCCAGCCTCTATTGATAGTTCGTCTTTTAGCCCAATTTCCCAACCATTTCCTCGGGCTTCACCCACTGATCGAATTCCTCCGGCTTCACATATCCAAGCTTCACGGCCATCTCCTTGAGCGTCGTGCCTTCCTTGTGCGCTTTCTGCGCTATCTCCGCCGCCTTATAGTACCCGATCTTCGTATTCAGCGCAGTGACGAGCATCAGGGAATTATCGACATGCTTTTTGATATTGGCTTCGATAGGTTCGATTCCCTTGGCACAATGTTCGTTGAAGCTGTGGCAGCCGTCGCCGATGAGGCGGGCGCTGTGTAGGAAGTTATAGATCATGACGGGTTTGAAGACGTTTAACTCGAAATGTCCGGTGGCGCCCCCGATATTGATAGCGACATCATTTCCCAGCACCTGAGCGACGATCATCGTCAGTGCCTCGCATTGCGTGGGATTGACCTTGCCGGGCATGATGGAGGAGCCCGGTTCGTTGTCGGGAATATGCAGTTCGCCGATACCGCTGCGGGGACCGGAGCTGAGCATCCGGATATCATTAGCGATCTTCATCAGACTGACGGCGACGGTCTTTAACGCACCATGTGCTTCGACGATGCCGTCATGTGCGGCAAGGGCCTCGAATTTATTCGGGGCGGTGACAAAGGGCAGCCCGGTGAGCTCGGCAATCTTCTTTGCTACGTTAACGGCATAGTCGGGTGGGGTGTTGATCCCGGTGCCTACCGCGGTACCGCCAAGCGCCAGCTCGGAAAGATGCGCAAGAGTGTTCTTGATCGCCCGCAGACCATGATCCAGCTGGGCGACATAGCCGCTGAGCTCCTGACCTACGGTGAGCGGGGTAGCGTCCATAAAGTGGGTCCGGCCGATTTTCACCACTTTCATGTATTTCTTGCTTTTCTCGGCAAGGGTGTTGCGCAGGGCTTCGATACCCGGGAGGGTCGTCTCCAGCAGGATCTTATAGGCGGCGATGTGCATGGCCGTCGGGAACGTGTCGTTGGACGACTGGGATTTGTTGACATCGTCGTTGGGATGAAGGAACTTTTCCTTGTCGGTGAGCTTTCCGCCGTTGAGGACATGCCCGCGAAAGGCAACTACCTCATTGACGTTCATATTACTCTGGGTACCGCTGCCGGTCTGCCAGACGACGAGTGGGAAATAAGCATCGAGGCTGCCGCTGAGAATTTCATCGCAAACCTTCCCGATGAGATCGGATTTTTCCTTTGGCAATACCCCAGCCTCGAGATTGGTAAGAGCGGCGGCTTTTTTCAGATAGGCAAAGGCGCGGATGATCTCTTTCGGCATCCTGTTGATATCCTGGGCGATGGGGAAGTTTATTACACTGCGTTGGGTCTGAGCGCCATAATAAGCGTCGACAGGGACTTTTACTTCGCCCATTGTATCTTTTTCGATCCTGTATTCCATAATGCTGATTTTTGCGGCCCCAAATGTACGAGCGGTTTGGGTTAATTGGCTAAAATTTACGTCTTTTGTTAGACCCCCCTGACAGGGGCGGCGCAAAAAAAGCATTAACTATGACATTAACCCAATTTTCCCTTTTACTTCTTGTGGGTTCCCTGTCCGTCTCGACGGCAGCCCGGGCCCAGGACACTAACCCGAAATATGTGTGGAAAGAAGGTACTTCCGGTGGCTACACCTATAAGTATGTGACAAACGATCCCTTACAGACCCGGCTGTATACCCTGTCCAACGGGTTGACCGTATTACTAAGCCCCAATCACAAAGAACCCCGCGTCGCCGTTCGCATCGCGGTGCGGGCGGGCAGCAATACCGATCCCCGCGATCATACCGGCCTCGCCCACTACCTGGAACATATGCTTTTTAAAGGCACCGATAAGTTCGGCTCGCTCGACTGGGCCAAAGAAAAACCCTATCTCGACCAGATAGATGGGCTGTACGAGCAATACAACTCCACGAAGGACCCCGCAGCCCGAAAGAAGATATACCATCGGATCGATAGCTTGTCGGGCCTGGCCTCGCATTATGCCATCGCCAATGAATACGATAAGATGATGGCGGACATCGGCGCACAGGGAAGCAATGCCCATACCTGGGTGGAGGAAACGGTCTATGAAGAGGATGTCCCCTCCAATGCCATGGATAAATTCCTGGCCGTTCAGGGGGAGCGCTACCGGAATCCCATCCTCCGGCTTTTCCATACCGAACTGGAAGCCGTGTATGAGGAAAAGAACCGGACCCTCGATAACGACGGATCGAAGATGCTGGAGGCGACACAACGCTATCTCTTCCCCACACACAACTATGGCCAGCAGACCACCATCGGGACGATCGAACATCTGAAGAACCCTTCGCTGAGGGCGATTCGCAATTACTATCATGCCTACTATGTTCCCAACAATATGGCCGTGATCATGTCCGGCGATTTTGAGTATGACCAACTGATAAAAAAGATCGACGGGGCATTTTCCTACATGCAGTCCAAGCCGGTGCAGTTGTATAACCCCGCACCAGAACGCGATCTCACCGCCCCGGTGGTAAAAGATATCTTTGGCCCCAGCGCAGAGAACATGCGCATCGCCTACCGCACTCCCGCCGTGGATACGCACGATGCCATCGTGCTCGACCTGATCTCGAGCATCTTCTCCAACGGCAAGGCCGGCCTGCTCGACCTCAACCTCAATAAACAACAGAAGGTACAGGGGTCCAACTGCGGCCTGCAGCAGTACAAGGACTATGGGATGCTCATCTTCAACGGAACGCCCAAACAGGGCCAGACGCTCGAACAGGTGAAGGATCTCCTGATGGAACAGATCGCCAAACTAAAGAAGGGCGATTTTGATGAAAGCCTGATCAGGGCCATCGTCGCCAACGGAAAGCTATCCCTGCTGGAAGGGTTTCAAAAGAACCAGGCCAGGGTGGAAACGCTGATGCAGACCTTTATCCAAACCCGCGCGACAAAATGGGACGTGGAGATCGGCGAACTGGATGAAGAAGGAAAAGTCTCCAAACAGGAGATCATTCGCGTCGCCAACAAATACATGGGCAATAACTACGTCCTGCTGTACAAACGGAAGGGCGAAGATAAGAGCATCGTAAAAGTGGACAAGCCGCCGATCACCCCGGTGGAAACGAATAAAGACAAGCAATCGGCATTCCTGAAGAAGATCGAGGCAATGCCGACGACACAGGTGGCTCCGCAATGGCTGGACTTCCAAACCGGTATCGGCCGTGGCAAGGCCGGTCTCGCAGATGTGCTTTATGTGCAGAACAAGGATAACGAACTGTTCCATCTTTACTACCGTCTCGAAATGGGGAACTTCAACAACCGGCTCCTGCCGCTGGCCGCGCAATACCTGCAATTCCTGGGTACCACCGAGCATCCGACGGCAGAGATCAGCAAGGCCTTTTATGACATCGCCTGTAATTTCAGCGTCAATACCACCAATGATATCACTACCATCAGCGTGACGGGCTTGCAGGAGAATTTTGCAAAAGCCGTGACCCTGTTCGAAGATGTGCTGCACAACTGCCTTCCGGACACCGCGGCGCTGGCCGGGTTGAAGGACAGGCTCCTGAAATCCCGGGCCAACAACAAGCTGAACAAGAACGCCATCCTCCAGGGACTGGTCCAATATGCCCGGTATGGATCAAAAAATCCGTTCAATACGGTGCTGAGCACGGAGGAGATAGCCGCGATCAAGGCCGAAGACCTGACCAATATCCTGCATGGATTGCTCAACTATCAGCACACGATCATCTATTATGGTCCGCAGGCCCAGGATGCGTTTATCAGCCAGATCACGACCCTTCACAAGCTGCCGGCTGCATGGACGCCCATGCCGGAAAAGGTTAAATTCCCGTTTGCCGAACAGACCGCCAACCAGGTTCTGTTCACCAACTATGATATGGTACAAAGCGAGATCGCCTGGATCCACAACTCGGGTCCCTATGATGTGAACAAGGAGCCGATCGTCGACGTGTTTGATAACTACTTCGGCGGCGGCATGGGCTCGGTGGTGTTCCAGACCTTGCGGGAGTCAAAGGCGCTTGCCTACGCCACCTTTGCCACCTATGGCACCCCCGCAAAGAAGGAGGACCCCTTCTACATCCTTGCTTATATCGGCTGTCAGGCCGACAAGATGAACGAGGCCGTAAGCGGAATGAACTCCCTGCTCAACGACCTGCCCTCTTCGGATCAGGGCTTTGAACTGGCTCGCACCAGCGAGAAGAAAGATCTCGAGACCCAACGGTTCACCGAAGACGGCATCGTCTTTGCCTACCTCGAGGCAAAACAGAAAGGGCTCGACTACGACCAGCGGAAAAGCGAGTATGAAAGCCTCGATAAGATGACGATGAACGACGTGAAGCAGTTTCACGCGCAGCAGGTGGCCGGTAAGGCCTATACCTATTGCGTAGTGGCGAACGATAAAAAGATAAAGATAGACGACCTGCAGAAGGTCGGAACGGTAAAGGTGCTAAGTCTAAATGAAATATTCGGTTACTAAACAAGAAACCCGGCCGAAAGGCCGGGTTTCTTGTTTCAGGAAAGTAGGTCGCGCTCTTTTCCCGCCACGGGAAGAAAAATTTTTAAAAACTGTGATTTTCCCGGCCATCCGGCGAATAATTGAGTATGAACCCGAACGAACTTCTGCAACGGATCCAGGATAACAAGGGTATCCTGTATAAGATCAGCGCTTCCTACTGCCGCAATGCCGGCGACCGGGAAGACCTGATGCAGGAGATGTTATATCAGCTTTGGCGGTCGGGGCCGCGATTTGACGAAAACCAAAAATTCTCTACCTGGATGTACCGGATTGCATTAAACGTAGCGATTTCATTCTACCGAAAGGCCAACCGAAGCGGGGTAACCGTGGCCCTCGACGCCGAAGCCCATTTTGCCGACAATAACGGCGATGAAGTGTTGGAACAACGGATGGAGGTCTTACAGCGATTTATCCAGTCGCTCAACGAACTGGACAAGGCCCTGATGATCCTCTATCTGGAAGAACGGCCCTATCTCGAAATAGCCGATATCCTTGGTATTTCGGAAACAAACGTGGCCACGAAGCTAAGCCGGATAAAGGGCCGGTTGAAACAGGAATTTAAAACCGACCGGATAGGATCCGGTCCCAAATCGTAAAGATCATGAGTACAGATGAATTTCAGCAATTGTGGAAGGAGTATGACTCCAAACTGGAGCGATCGATGGAGCTGAACCATCGCCTGATGACGGAGATCGGCACCCAGAAGGTGCACCGCAGCATCAATTGGCAAATTGTTTTTAAGTTCATGATGATTGGCCTGGGTATCGCCTGGAATGTCATAGTGGGATCCCTGGCCTGGCGGTTCCGCTCGGAACCCTTCTTCGTCGCCTCGGCCCTGGTGGTGTTGTGCTGTACGGCTTATGCGGTGGGCGGATATATCCTGCAGGTCCTGCTGTTCCTGCAGATCCGGATGTCCAAAAGCATCGTGGCTACGCAGAAACAACTGGCACAGCTGGAGGCCGTGATCATCCAGACCCTGCGGGTAGGTTTTTTGCAGACCCCCGTGTATTCAACCTTTTATATTACGCGGCAAACCCTGGCAACGGCAGGCGCGGCTTTTTGGATCACCCAGGTGATTGTTACCGGCGGGTTGGTGCTGCTGACCATTTGGGTATATCGTACGGTGACGGTGGGCAACGCGGATAAAAAGCGTTGGGTAAAACAGATGGTTGATAACGAAGGGGGCAAGACGATTGCGCGGGCAAGACAATTTATTCGCGAGGCAAAAGAATGGGAGAAAGCATAAGTTCCTCTATTTCCCCGTAAACACCGCCTTGCGCTTCTCCAGGAAAGCCTTCGCCCCCTCCTTCATATCCTCCGTCCCAAAACACTCCCCAAAAGCCTCCTGCTCCCGCAGAAACCCATTTCGAACGGCCCCCCCATCATCGGCCAGCGACTCTCCCGCAGCTATATTCGCGCACTCGATGATCCTGGCCACCGCAACCGGCGCCTTATCATTGATGATCGACAGCAACTCCCGCGTCTTGGCGAGAAGCTCGTTTTGTTCTTCAACGATATAGTTGACAAGCCCCATAACATGCGCCTCGGTAGCAGAAACCATCCGGGCCGAAAGCATGATCTCGATGGCGCGACCCTTGCCTACAAGTTGGACAAGCCGCTGAGTGCCGCCATAGCCTGGAATAAGCCCAAGATTGACCTCGGGTTGACCGAATTTCGCATTCGTGGAGCAAAGCCGGAAATGACAGGCCATAGCCAGCTCCAGTCCGCCGCCCAGCGCAAACCCATTGATCGCTGCGGCGATGGGTTTAGGACAGGACGCGATGCGGAAGAAGATATCATGCCCCTTCGCCGACAACGCCTGCCCCTGTTCTTGGGTAAGCCCGAGAAATTCGGCGATATCGGCGCCGGCGACAAACGCCTTCGGCCCCGCGCCGGTAATGATGGCGCTGCGGATCTCTTTGTTGTCATAGATCTCGGTTACAGCCTCGGACAGCTCGGACATGACATCCTTGTTGATGGCATTCAGCTTGTCGGGCCGATTGATCGTGACCGTCAGGATATTGTCGGTGAGGTCGGTGTGCAAGGTTTTGTACATAAAATGTTGTTTGTAGTTGCTAGAAATCGCGGTGGGTGCTCACCCAGCTGCGGATGTAGTCGGCAATATCATTGGTCGGGGTTCCGGGCGGAAACAGCTCGCCGACTCCCAGGGCCTGGAGCTCGCGGCGATCTTCATCGGGAATAATGCCGCCGCCCGTGAGCAGGACATCGTTCATTTTCTTTTCTTTCATCAGCGCGACGATCTTCGGGAAGACCGTCATATGGGCGCCGCTGAGGATGCTGATACCGATCGCGTCGACATCTTCCTGCAAGGCGGCGTTGACGACCATCTCCGGCGTTTGGCGGAGGCCGGTATAAATAACCTCCATACCCGCGTCACGGAGGGCGGTGGCGATGATCCGCGCACCACGGTCATGACCATCGAGTCCAACCTTTCCAACAAGTACCCGGATAGGGCGGCCCTTAGCGTTCTGCATGCAAATCGTTTAGATTGTAAAAATAAGGATTTGGCTCTACCCTTTGAGCAACGCCAGCGTATGCCTGATCCGGCGGATCGTTTCCTCCCGGCCCAGCAACACGGCGATATCAAAGACATGCGGCCCGAATTTCCCCCCCACAAGCATGATCCGCAGCGGCATGAGCAGTTCACCGGGCTTTATGGCTGCGGCGGCCGCCATTTCCTTAAACTGGGCCTCCAGCGCAGGAGGATCGAGTTCGGGGTTCAGTTCCAGCTGGCGGATGTATTCGGCGAAGAAGAGAGCCTTGGCGTCATTCCACTTCGGCCTGACGGCATCGAGGTCGATCGTCGCCGGTGCCTGGAAGAAGAAGCCGGCCTGCGGAACGAATTCCGGCAAAAGGGCGCAACGGTCTTTGACAAGGTCAAGCACCTGCTCAAATCGGCCCGCCGGGGGAACGGGTATTCCCGCGGCTTCAAAGAGCGATGCCACCCGGTCCGCATAGTCGGCGGCGGGCAGCTTTTTGATCCATTCGTGGTTGAACCATTTAGCCTTCTCGAAATCGAATTTGGCGCCCCCCTTATGAACCCGGTCCATCGAGAACTTCTCCACCAGTTCCTGCAGGGTGAAGAGCTCCTGACCCGTCCCGTCATTCCAGCCAAGCACGGCCAGCAGATTGACAAAAGCCTGCGGCAGAAAACCCGTTTCCCGGAAGCCGGTGGCCGGTTCGGCGGTGCGGGGGTCTGTCCAGTTCATCGCAAATACGGGAAAGCCCAGCCGGTCGCCATCGCGTTTGCTCAGCTTCCCATGGCCATCGGGCTTCAGGATAAGTGGGAGATGTGCCCACTGAGGCATCTTACCCTCGCCAAAAAGATAGCGCCATAACAGGATATGCACGGGTGCACTAGGCAGCCATTCCTCACCCCGGAACGCATGGGTGATCTCCATCAGGTGGTCATCGACGACCACCGCCAGATGATAGGTAGGCATGCCGTCAGCCTTCAGCAAGACCTTGTCGTCGACGCCGGTGGTGGAAAAGTGGACCTCACCCCGGATCATATCGGTGAAATGGACATCCTGATCGGGATCGAGCCGGATGCGAATGACATAAGGCGTGCCTTCAGCCAGCAGTCGCTGAGTCTCGGCCGGATCGAGCGAGAGCGAGTTGCGCATCTTCCTGCGCAGGGTGTGGTTGTACTGCGGTGAAGGGTTCTCCGCCGTCTTGTGCTTTTCACGCATGCTTTCCAGCTCTTCGGGCGTGTCAAAGGCATAGTAGGCATGCCCCTGTTCGATCAGCTGACGGGCATACTTTTCATAGAGGCCAAGGGCCTTTCGCTCACTTTGACGGTAAGGACCATGAGGACCGCTTTTATGCGGGCCTTCATCGGGTTCGAGACCACACCATTTGAGACTGTCGATGATATATTCTTCCGCCCCGGGGACATACCGGCCCTGATCCGTGTCTTCGATGCGCAGGATGAAGTCGCCGCCATGGCGCCGGGCAAAGAGGTAGTTGTAAAGAACGGTCCGGACGCCGCCCAGGTGCAGGCCACCGGTGGGGCTGGGCGCAAATCGCACTCTGACTTTTTTGCTCATAGGGGACAAAAATACGATTCTACCCCTGATGGGGGCATTTCCGGGGTAAGAATACCGGGTTTTTCCCCTACCCGGGGCCAGACGCCTGTACTAATTTGCTATCTAAATATTTTTTTATGGAGGCAAAGATCGAAGCAGCAAAACAGGCAAAAGCCGACGTTGAGGCGGAGTTGTTAAAGATTCCCGGCGTCAACGCAGTAGATATCGGCTACAAATATGTAGACGGAAAACGTACCGATGAGATAGCTATCCGCGTCCATGTAAAAAAGAAGAAGAAAACCGTAGACCCAAAAGAAAAGATACCCGAAGAGATCAACGGCATCAAAACAGACGTCATCGAAGGCACCTATGAGCCGTTTGTCGTTGCGAAAAAACAGGTGATCAACGCCGAGCCGGAGGCAGACACGCTTCGCTACCGGCCCTTGAAAGGCGGGGTCAGCATCGGCCCGGACCGGTCGGTCGGCGGGTCGATCTTCGCCGGAACCCTGGGCTGTATGGTAAAGGACAACGCCACCGGTAAGGTCATGATGCTCAGCAATTTCCACGTGATGTGCATCGACAATACCTGGCATGTCGGCGATCAGCTGGACCAGCCCTCCCTCATCGACACGGGCACTCATGCCGACGGCGTCGGAACCCTCGCAAGGGCCGTCCTGAGCAACCATGTGGACGGAGCCATCGCCAACATCAACGCAGGCATCACGGCTCCAGCAACCATCGCCGATATCGGCAACGTAAACGGGACCGCCACAGCCGTGCTGGGCGCCGCCGTTCGCAAAAGAGGCCGGACAACACTGCTGACCTACGGATTTATCGACGGATTGAGCGGTACCGTGAATATCAATTACGGCGGAGCCATCGGTACCCGCACCCTGCAAGACCAGATCACGATCCGGCCCGACACGACCCGGAACCCCATGTTCAGCGATCATGGCGACTCCGGTTCGGCGATCGTCGACTCCGCCAACAACGTCATCGCCCTGCTTTTCGCCGGTAGCACCACTAACACCATTGCCAATCCCATCGCATTCGTGGAGGCCGAACTCAACGTCAAAGTCGCAAAATACCTCCAGGTGGTGGTGCCAAAAGCCAGGTTCGATACAAAGGCGATATTCAAAGAGGTAAAGCATGAAAAGCTCGAGAAGCTCGAGATCTTTGAAAAGCTGTTCGAGAATCCCATTCCCAAACTGTTCGAAAATCCCGCACCGGGGTCTCCCATAACCGGAGGGGGCGGCGGGTTCGGAGACGGCGAATCCTCCAGTCTGGAACAACGGATCGCCGGACTGGAATACAATCTTGCCACCCTTACCAGCTTCATAGGCGAAGCCCTGCGTCCCGACCTCAGCAAGGGCGCATTGTCCAACGAATAACCGCCCCTAACCTTAACCCTCTATCCCAGTGTGCGCCGAAAGGCGTGCGCTGGGTTTATTGAAAAGATCAAATGATACTCCTGATCGCGCATCATCATGACAGGGAAGCCCAAAGGCTGGTCACGGCCATCGCCGGCGAAGGCAGAAAAGCCCTGTTACTCCTCCCCGAGGCGCTGGGAGTAGACTATGGCGTCAGTTTGCGAATCAACCTGCCGTCGGTTATTTTCAGGATCACGCCGTATGAGCAGGGCGAGCCCATAACCGCGCCGGCCGTCAGTCTGCTGATCAACAGAATTTCCTGGTCGGACCCGGTAGTCTGGGATCAGGCGGTGAAAAAAGAAAAGGAATATGTCGCGAGTGAACTGAATGCTTTTTTTGCCGCATTTATCTATGCCTTTTCCTGTCCCGTCATCAATCCTATCGAGCATGGTTGCGTCTATTCCACAAACCTGTCGGCTAGCCTGACCACCGCCTTCGCCGCCAAAGGCATCTTCCTGAACAGAGGACGATGGGACATCGAAGGCGAGGCCGCCGATATTATTACCCGGTGTTACCGGCTTTTATTTTTCGCCGGCGAATGCTTTATCCCGCTGTCGCAGCAAATAGACGAAGCCTTCCATCCTGCGAACCTGCCCTTTTCTCTCAGGGAGGGCTACCCGTTGATCGAGCTTTTTCTTTTTCGAAATAAAAACGGTATCCAGATCGTGCATTTCCACCGGGCTCCCGATCTATCCCTTTACCCTTCCCCCGTTTTAACAAGGATTATCAAAATGTCAGCCAGCCATGATCTTGATCATCGGAATCCCCAGCGAATCGCCGGTTGAGCGCTTGTGCGATACCTGTAAGGCGGAACAGATCCCCTATCTCCTGCTTGACCAGCGGAGACAGGATCGCTGGTCCATCCTTCCCGATCGTTGGGACGCCGACAACAGTACGATCTCGGATGGTGACTGGACCTGCAGGCTTAAAGACTTTTCAGGCATCTATCTGCGAACCATGGATCATCGGCTTGTTCCCGGATATGAGTGCAGGGTCAACAAGCAACAAATCGACGAGCAATACCTGCGGCTGATCGGTCTGCTGGATATGGCCACGGCTCCCAGGATTGCCAACCGGCCCTCCCCGATGATGTCCAACAATTCAAAACCCTATCAGGCACAGATCATCCGGCAATCGGGCCTTGACATTCCCGACACCCTGATCACCAACGACAGCCGGGAAGCCCTGGACTTTATTTCATCCTACGACACCGTGATCTATAAGTCGATCAGCGGGACCCGGAGCATCGTCAAAAAGACCGACGCGGAATCCCTGAAAGCGATTGACAGGATCAGGTTCTGCCCCGTACAGTTTCAGGAGTGTATTCAGGGGACCAATGTCCGCGTGCACGTCATCGGTACCACCGCAATCGCCACCGGGATAGAGTCCGATGCGACGGATTACCGTTATGCACATCCCGGTGAGAAGACGGCCCTGCTGACGCCATTTATGTTGAGCAGGGACCTCTATACGCAATGTATAACCCTTTCCCGCTCCCTGAACCTGCCTTTTTCCGGCATCGACCTGATGATCACCAGGGAAGGCCGGGTCGTTTGTTTTGAGGTAAACTCCTGTCCGGGGTATAGCTACTTTGAATCGGGTGCCGGTCAGCCGATCAGCAAGGCATTGGCGGAATATCTTTCCCCTTCCTATCTTTGAGGGGTGGCCCCGGGGCCGAAGCCGCAATTCTTAATCAAACGCCTGAAAGTGAAATTCCTCTCAACCGCCTGCCTGCTATTGTTCATGTTAGCCGCTTCCGCCCAGCTTACCTATGAGACGCTATTGGTAGATTATGACAGCGCCTGGCAATTCAGGGATCTAAAGATCATCCCCATCCGCCGCAAAGCCGGCGCGGGAATGGCGCAGCATCCCGATATGGTGCCGCTCAACCAGGCACTGAGCAAAGGGCTGGTCACCATTACCGAACGCGGCACAACCTCCTTCGAAAACGTCCACTGGCTTCGCTTCAACACCCATGGCAAAACGCCCATCTATATCGCAGGCGGCGAGATCGTCGCCGGCGGCCGCCAAGACCGGATGATCGTCCGCGACACCATCCTCCAGCCGATGGAAAAAGATCAGTATGTGCCGGTGATGTGCGTCGAAGAAGAACGCTGGAGCGACAAAGAGAAAAAATTCGGTTATGGCAGCTTCGCGAATCCCCATCTGCGAAAGGTGCTGGACTCGACCGGCAACCAGGTATCCATCTGGCGCGAGGTCGACCGGCAGCTGCTGGCCGGCGCTTTTAAAAATAAGACCCTCTCCTACCTCTCGCGCTATCAGGATAAGAAATACCTGGCCGCGGAGGATGAATATTTCCGGTTTTTTATGAGCAAGTTTGCAAAGACGGACAGCAATGTGGTGGGTTTTGTTGCCATAACAGGGAACAAGGTCATCGGCACGGATATCTTCAACGGGACCGATCTTTTCTATCCCCAGCTCGACCCGCTCCTGCACGGCTATATCGACGATGTCATGGCCTCGGGACTGCCGGTAACCCTGAAAGATCCGCCGTTAAAGCGATATATGGACCGTCTTTTGAAAGATGAGGGAAGTCAGACGGAGTTTGTAAAAGACAAGGGGAAGATCTTCCGCCAGGATGGACGGGTCATGCACGTGAACACGTTTACAAAAGAGACGCCGGTGCAATAAATTGACAGGGACGGCGGGACAAAATCCATTATATTGCTGCTGTATGTTCTACCTCGTAAAGACGCCCTGGTGGCTGAAGAAATTCTATTCGCGTCTTGTTTGGGATCTCCCGGTAAAAGAGCAGGTCCTCTATCTGACCTTTGATGATGGACCGCATCCGGTAGTGACGCCATTCGTGCTGGATCAGCTAAAACAATATGGGGCAGCCGCCACCTTCTTTTGCATTGGAAAGAATGTACAGGAACATCCGCAGATCTATCGCCGGGTTTTGATGGAAGGACATCGCGTGGGCAACCATACACAGAACCATCTCAACGGATGGAAGACGGATGACGGGAAGTATATCGCAGATATCCGGGAGGCCGCGCGCTTCATCGATTCAAATTTGTTTCGCCCGCCGTATGGGCGGATCAGCCGGTTTCAATCCGCTCTACTCCGGCGCGCCCCGTTCAACTATTCGATCATCATGTGGGATGTGCTCAGCGCCGATTTTGATTATGCCCGCTCCGGTGAACGCTGTTTGCGGAATGTGATCCGTCATGCGCGGCCCGGATCCATCATCGTTTTTCACGATAGCGAAAAAGCATGGGACCGCCTGCGGGTGGCATTACCAGGCGTGCTCAGCCATTTTCACAAAAAAGGGTATCGTTTCGAAAGGATAACCCTGTCGTGAGGCTGCGGAAATTCCGGATCGAAGAAGGGTTTTGCGGCTAGGCGAACCAGGGATGAATTTTGCCTGATTCCCGGACTGGGAAAGTGGTTAAGGAACGGTTTTTGCTAAAAATAAAATTGGGCCTGGGTAGACACCCTGGCCCGTTTTTAATCCGTACCCTATGAAAACTGATTTAAAGGTAAACCTTTTTTTGAACTGTGCAAAGTAATTTAGTCAGTTGGGCCTGACGAATCTTCTGGAATACGGCCTTTTACCGCCATTTTTCACATTCTATCTATTTGTCATTTTATTGCATCCAGCCCGCGTCAGGCCGATGTTTTAGCCCTCCGGGACAAGGTTGCCGGCGAGGTTTCGCAAAATGGGAATAGCTGAAATCGGGGGTTTTGGGGATATTTGTACCCAACATTTTGATAGAATACCTATGCGATTGATCGACACACATTGTCATTTATATAGTAAAGAGTTCGGCCAGGATCTCGAAGAGACAATTCAACGGGCTGAAAAAGAAGGCGTTGAGAAGTTTTATTTGCCCGCTATCGACAGCAAATGCCAGGAAGCGCTATTGTCACTCGAGACGCGCTATCCCGGAAAATGTATTGGGATGACGGGTTTACACCCTTGCCATGTAAAAGCAGACTGGGAGACGGAACTGGCCTTCGTCGAAGGAGAGCTCGCGCGTCGTGCCTGGGTAGCAGTGGGCGAGATCGGTTTGGATTTTTATTGGGACCGCACCTTTGAGAAGGAACAGTACACGGCGTTTCACCGGCAGACGGAGTGGGCGTTGCAATATCAGATCCCGATCGTGATCCATTCGCGCGAGTCGATGAAGGAGAGCATCGGCCTGGTGCGTGAACATCAGAAAGGAGCGCTCCGCGGGATCTTTCATTGTTTCAGCGGTGATGCCGCCGCGGCAGCAGAGATCGTCGATCTGGGTTTCTATCTGGGCATCGGCGGAGTACTCACCTACAAAAACTCCGGACTGGCCGATGCTATCCGCGACATCCCCCTCGAGTGGCTCGTACTCGAAACCGACGCCCCATACCTGGCGCCCGTTCCCTTCCGCGGCAAACGCAACGAGAGCAGCTACCTCCGGTTCATCGTTGAAAAGCTGGCCGGGGTCAAGGAAATGCCCATCGAAGAAGTGGCCCGCGCCACCTCGGAAAATGCACAAAAAATATTCGGAAACTAGGAGGGGATATTGTACTTTTGCAGCCCCTGTAAAAGGGAGTAACAGGAGAGGTGTCCGAGTGGTTGAAGGAGCACGCCTGGAAAGTGTGTATACTCGAAAGGGTATCGCGGGTTCGAATCCCGCCCTCTCCGCAAGTCTTACGATCTACCCGCAGCAAAGCTGCGGGTTTTTTTATGCCGGCTCCCGCAGATAGCTTTCTATGACGGCATAATTCTTTCTCTCACCTTCATCGATGCCTGCTTCCGTCTGCATATGCCTTGCCCAGTCCAGCGGCGTACCCTGATAGGCCTTGTCGGTTGCCGTAAGACTGGCCCCCGCCTCCACCAGCCGCTTTACACTATCCAGCGACCCGGAGTACACGGCCTGGTGCAGGGCGCTGGCGTGGGAATGAAAGCCGTTGAAATCCGCAGATGTCCCGCCGCCGTTTACATCCAACCCCGCATCGATCAAAAGCGCGACAACATCCGCCCGGCCAAAAAAAGCGGCCACCACCAGGGCAACATACCGCTCGGACGGCGTCGAGTGGGGCACAAGGCGCTTTGCATTTTCAACGTCTCCCAGCCCAACGGCCGTGGCAAGGTTGTAATCGGCCCCTTTACCGAGCAACCAATTGGCCGCCTCGAAATTGCGCTGACCGATCGGACCCAATACGCTGCCGCGCACGGCTGCTCCCTGCTTTACCAGCAGCTCCATCAGGGGGATCTGCACCTTGCATTCTTTCGGGATCCTGCCGGTACAGACCAGTCCCAACGTGTAATCAAGGATGAATTGATAATGCTCATCCCCTCCTTTCTGCATCGCCTCGATGATCATCTCCGCTATCGCAACAATATTTGCCGGCAGCTTTTCATGACGGATAGGGTTGTCCGCCACAAACCAAAGAAGATAAGGCCGCGCGAAATATCCGTCGGCCGGCCTTTCCAGACGTTTCACGACCAGCGACGGGTCCCGTTCCAGGATATGCCGCAACCCGGAAATATCCCCGCTGTCAATGGCTTGCACCGCCTCTTGAAACCGCGCATCAGAGATGTCGTTGTTTGTCATCCCTATAAATTACACCAAACCGGCCGCCGGGTAAAATTTTTCTTATTTCTGGCGCAGACACAAGGAGTTCCCATCCAGATCCTTTAACCACGCAAACCTCCCCCAGGGGGTATCATCGATCTTCCCCACAGCGATCCCTTTCGCGCCAAGCGCCTTCACCTCCGCCTCGATATCCGCCGTCTCACAAATAACTCCCTGAAAACCCGCAAGGGAAATAGTCGTATTCGCCCCGGGCAACCCCATCTGGATCCAGGTCTCGCCATGTGCCCCCGGCGCTTCGACAACCACTTGAAAACCGAGGCTCAGATAAAACTCTTTCGCCTTTTGTCTGTCCTTTACGGGCAGCATGATGATCTCTATCGATTTCATAATTCTAAATTTATAGCCTAAAGGTAACGGCCCGGTTTTGCGCCCGGACAGGGTAAAACCGACAATCTTACCAGTTGATTGCGACGGTTTCCTTCTTTACATTTGTCAGGATCAATCCTTGTAATATGAAGCATGTGTCTATTTTGCCGCTGTATGATGCAACCGTGACGAGCATCGACAGCAGCCACCAGATCTTTACCCGGGTCAACGATTTCATGCGGTACCAGGGAAAGCCGCCCTTTTATGAGGTCGGGATCGTCGGCCTGACCGGAAGCACGGAGCTTTCCAATGGTCTCTATACGATTCGGGTAAACCGGACGATC
>NZ_DASYCH010000018.1:0-3807 GCF_036500295.1 Puia sp.
CCTGTTTGGAGCCGTCGGAGCTGTTGACGACGAGAATATAGCTGCCTTCCGAGTAACCGCTGACCGACAGGGGAACGGTGGTACCGCCTGCGTTCTGCACATTCTTTATCTGCACCAACTGGCCGTTTTGATTGTAGAGGCTAATCAATACGTTGAGCGTCGTTTTTCCGCCAAGTGCAACGTTCACATAGTCGTGAGCGGGGTTGGGGAAAATGCTCACGGAGCTGATGAGGTTGTTGCGGATGGTCTTGATCTCGGAATATTTATAGGTGCCGTCCTTGTCGACCAGTTGCAGGCGATATTCGCTTGCGCCGGTGGCGGGCTTGCTGTCGGTGAAGGTATAGTCCGTAGCGACGGTGCCGCCTCTGGCCGCTTCGGTGCCGAGTGTTGCCCAATGGGCGCCGGCGTCGACGCTGCGCAGGATCGCGAAATGGTCAGCGTTTGATTCGAGGGTGGTGGTCCAGGCCAGGTCGACAACATTCTGGTCGACGAGGGTGGCCGAGAAAGCGGAGATGATGATCGGCAGGGAAACGACGCCGCTATTATTGGCGAGCGTGAGTGGACCGCCGAGCGAGAGGCCGTTGCCGTATACCGCGTTGCCGGCATCGGTAACCGCGTAATTGGCCGGATCGGTACCCTGGAAAACTTTCGGGGCGACCCCGATCTGTTTGGTGAGGGTGAAAACGGCGGGAGTGACCGTTGAGTTTTCAACGGAGGTATAGACGCCATCAAACTGATCGGCTGCGGTCAACTGGGAGGCATCGATTTTGGCTGTACCATCCTGCCATACGATGCGGTTGATCTGTCCCGGATTTTGGTCGGTCAGGATAACGCCATTTGCATTTGCAGGGTTGGTGGCGTGGGAGGCGGTAATCAGCAGGGTTACGCCCGGGCCGACACGAAGTTCCGAACCGCCGGTGAGCGTTACGCCGGTGTTCAGCGTTACGGTTCCGCCGCCTGCGACCTGTAAATCGATCAAGCAGTTGTTGCACAAGCCCTGGTTGGGACCTGCGGGACCGGGATTACCAACGGAAAGAGGAGCGCCGTTATGAACGCCATCGCCGCTGACCCAGATAGTGGGATCTGTGGGGCCGGTCGGCAACCAGTTACCTGGTCTAAAAGCCATAAATTGACCGCCTGTCCATTGGGCGGAAGCCGAAAGGGTAAAGAAAACGCCAGCACAGATCAGAGTGTAAAACTTTTTCATGTTCACGAGTGGTTGAATTAATAGATGTGGTTGCATTTCTGCGGATAGGGACAAACATAGTCCTTCACGCTCAGGGGGTAAACCATAGCACATACTGGATTTCAACACACATAGTAAATAGTGGATCGTAATCTCTTGCTGGGAGGCGAGAGTTTGGTCTTTGACTTATTAGAAGGATGATTGGGAACTGCGCGCCCAGGAAGGGGCGTCATTTGTAGTTAAAAGGTAAGCAGGTGTTAAAAGTAGTACAAATACCATGATTCTGCAAGGAAACATGCAAATAAAATTCATTGTGGACTACCCAGATTCCGTGGAGTTTATAGCCGGGCGGCTATGCGGGGTCGTCACCTGTCTCTAACTTGCTGAGACCCAATTTGTCCAAAGCCAACTGGGCGGCAATCTGGCTGGCGTCCTTCTTATTATAGGCCTTGCCCTGGGCTAGTATTTCTCCGTCGACTACGGCGCCTACGGTAAAGAGTCTCCGGCCGCCTTCGACGCGTTCGTCGAGGGTTTCGAATTCGAGATTCTTACCGTTTTTGTTGGCCCAGCCGTAGAGTTTGTTCTTGTGGTTGATCTCGAGGTTTTCGAGGTCGTCGAGAAAGAGGTAGGGTTGTATCACGCGTTCAATCACCCATTGCCGGGTTTTTTCAAATCCCTTGTCGAGATAGATGGCGCCGACGATCGCCTCGAGGGTATTACCGAAGATTTGACTCATCTTCAGGCTGCTGTCAAACTTGTTGAAATTGCTGATCTTCTTCAATCCCATCTTGATGGCGATCTCGTTCAGTTGGTTGCGGTTGACCATTTTGCTCCGCATTTCTGTGAGAAAGCCTTCTTCTTTGTAGGGGTATTTTTTGAAGAGAAAGTCAGCGATGATGGCGCTGAGGATGGCGTCGCCGAGATATTCCAGCCGTTCGTTATTCTCATCGGCGCCGTCTTTTACGGAGCGATGGGTAAGAGCTGTCCTATATAAAACAGACTTGCCCGGGGCAAACCCGAGCACATTTCGAAGCTGCTTTTTGAACGAATTGACGGCGGCGTCGCCTTTTATGATACGTTCCAGAATTCCCACTATGACAATCTACGGTTTTTTCACCCAATAAAAAAAGATTTGTCTTATCAAGGTCAGGCGTCGTATTTCTTAACTATGACGCAGGCGTTATGGCCGCCAAATCCAAAGGTGTTGCTGAGGGCGGCGGTGACATTTTTTTGTTGTGGTTTCCAGAAAGTAAAGTTTAGCCGCGGATCCAGCTCGGGGTCATCGGTAAAGTGGTTGATGGTCGGCGGGATTTCATTGTTTACAACGCTCAGCATGCAGGCGATGGCTTCGATGACCCCGGCGGCGCCGAGGCAGTGGCCGGTCATCGATTTGGTGCTGCTGATATTGACGTCGAAGGCCGTTTCTCCGAAGACACTGATGATGGCCTTTATTTCAGCGACGTCGCCGAGCGGGGTAGAGGTCCCGTGGGTATTGATGTAGTCGATGTCTTCGGGTTTCATCTGGGCATCCTTCAGGGCGGCGAGCATTACATTCTTTGCGCCGAGTCCTTCCGGATGAGGGGCGGTGAGATGATAGGCGTCGGCCGTGGCGCCGCAACCGGCGATCTCGCAATAGATATGTGCTCCGCGGGCTTTTGCATGTTCCAGCTCTTCCAGGATGACTACACCGGCGGCTTCGCCCATGACGAACCCGTCGCGGTCTTTGTCGTAGGGACGGCTGGCGGTAGCTGCGTCGTCGTTCCGTTCGCTCAATGCCTTCATGGCGTTGAATCCGCCGACGCCGGCTTCACTGACGACCGCTTCGGAACCGCCGCTGACCAGGATGTCGGCCATGCCGAGGCGGATCAGGTTAAAGGCTTCCATGATGGCGTTGGTGGAAGAGGCGCATGCGCTTGTCACGGCAAAGTTGGGACCGCGGAATCCGTGCCGCATAGAGATCTGGCCGGCCGCGATATCGAGGATCATCTTTGGAATAAAGAATGGGTTGAAGCGGGGTGTCCCATCGCCTTTTGCGAAGTTCATCACTTCATCCTGAAAGGAGATGAGTCCGCCGATGCCGCTGGCGAAGACGACGCCGATACGGTCGGGGTTCATTGTTTCCTTATCGATCCCGGCATCCCTGACGGCCTCGTCACTGGCGGCGAGGGCGATCTGCGTATAGCGGTCGACCTTGCGGGCCTCTTTTTTGTCAAGGTATTGCAGGGGATCGAATCCCTTTAGTTCACAGGCAAATCTCGTTTTGAATTTCGAAGCATCGAACAGCGTAATAGAACCAGCACCGGAAACGCCATTCAGCAATCCCTTCCAATAGTCATCTTTATTGTTACCAATGGGTGTGAGGGCGCCAATGCCCGTAACAACAACTCTTTTCAATTGCATAGCCAGTTTTCCCGAGGATTTTATGCGCTGAGATCCTGTCTTGAAAGAAATTAGCCCGATTTCAGCAAAAGGCTAAATTCCTGGTGAACTTCGGCCCGCACTCCGTGCGGGCCTTACCTGAAAGTGCCCCGCAATTCCGTTGCGGGACCCCCGGCCCGGGCCACGGCTTGGCCCTGATTGGGCTTCCCTCGCAACATTGGCCGAAACATCGTTCCTCCCAG
>NZ_DASYCH010000019.1:0-3691 GCF_036500295.1 Puia sp.
CCATTGCCATCAGAAGGCGCTTTCCGATATCGGCGTCGCCAATGCGATCCTCGGGCTCCCCAAAAACTTTACGGTGCATACCCTGGCTACCGGCTGCTGCGGCATGGCGGGCGCCTTCGGCTACGAAAAGGAGCACTACGATCTTTCGATGAAGATCGGCGGGCTCGTGCTCTTTCCGGCCGTCACGAAGGAACCCGAGTCCACGGTTATCGCCGCGGCGGGGACGAGTTGCCGGCACCAGATAAAGGATGGGACCGGCCGGAAGGCGCTGCACCCGGCAGAAGTGCTTTATGATGCGCTGCGTTGACGCTGGGCTAAATGCCCCGCTTTGGCGGTTTCTCGGTCCCAATTCAGGACAATTGGACCAAAATAGGAAACTTTCTCAAAAAGAAGAAATCGTAGATTTCTCGTAATCAGCCGCTTAGTTTTTGGCCCGAGCTTGGAAATGGGTAGGATAGATTTAATCCACCCAGTATGAAAAACTTTACACTTGTTCTCTTCCTTTTTGTAGCCACTCTTTCCGGCCAGGCCCAGATCAACGCCTATGCAAGCGTTACCGGCATCAGCGGAAAGACCCTCTCTCTGACCAGCGTCAACCAGACGTATCACAGCTTCAAGAGCGGCGATCAAATCATCATCATGCAGATGCAGGATAATGTAGCCGGCAGCAACACCAACAACAACAGCAGCTATGGCTCGCTCACCACGATCGCCAATGCCGGGATCTACGAAGTGGCCACCATCGCCAGCGTAGCCGGTCTGCCTAACTCTCTGACGATCACCGCCAACCCTGCGCATACCTTTAATTTCGGTTCGGGCGCGAGCGTGCAGATCATCAGTTTCCGCAGTTATGGTTCACCCAACTATACGACGACGGCCGCGATTACCGCCCTTCCCTGGAATGGCAAGATCGGCGGGGTCGTCGCCATGCAGGTCAGCGGAACGTTGACGGTCGCCTACCCCATCACCGCCGATGGCGCGGGGTTCCGCGGCGGCGCGGTGTCGGGTAATTATGAGGTCAATTGCGAAACGGCCGTGTACGCCAGCAATTCCACCAACTATGCAGCCAGGGGCGAAGGCGTCCAGGCCAACAATACCGGTTATTTATATGGTCGTAACCCGTTGGCCAACGGTGGTGGCGGCGGTAGTGATGACAATGGCGGCGGCGCAGGCGGCTCCAACTATACATCCGGTGGCCAGGGCGGTGCAGGCTGGACCTGTACCCTGACACCCGTAGGCGGTTATGGCGGTAACGCCCTCAGCGCTTTTATTACTGCCAACCGCATCTTCATGGGCGGCGGGGGGGGCGGCGGCCAGCAGAACAACAGCGTCGGCACGGCAGGTTCCAACGGCGGCGGCATCATCCTGATCAAGGCCAACACCCTCACCACTTCCTGTTCCGGCAGCGTAAGCATCACGGCCAATGGCGCCGATGCGGATAACAGCGGCAACGACGGAGCCGGCGGCGGCGGCGCGGGTGGATCCATTATCATGAACGTCGGTACCTTCAACGCCAAAACAAGCTGTCCTCTCCGGGTGCAGGGCAATGGCGGCGACGGCGGCAACGTCGGTGATGCCAACTCCCATGGCGGCGGCGGTGGCGGCGGTCAGGGCGTAGTCGCTTACCCCGGTGCCACTCCGACCACGAATATCACCACCACGACGACTAACGGCGCGGGTGGTCTCAACAGCAGCAGCAGCGGCGCTTCCTCTGCAAATGCCGGATCGGGCGTCAACAGCACCGGCGTCATAGCCAACAGCGGCTTTGTCTTCCTGCCGGTAAAACTCCTTGACTTCACGGGCAGACTCGGGAAGGACGGCGTTTCGCTCACCTGGGAGACCGCCATGGAAAAGAATAATGATCACTTTGACATCGAACGCAGCAACGGCAACGGCGACTACACCGTCATCGGCGAAGTTCGCGGCGCAGGCAACAGCGATAATCTCCTCAGCTACTCTTTTACGGATGCCAACCCCGCACCCGGTGTCAACGCCTATCGCCTTAAGCAGGTAGACATCGACGGGACCCCGGCCTGGTCTTCTGTCGTATCCATCGAAGTCGAGCCGGCAGCCGGCAGCTTTACCGTCTACCCCAACCCGATCGTCGAAAGCTTTACCGTCCGGCTGTCGGCAGAAACGGCCGGCCCCTGTACGATCACCCTGTATGACCTGTCGGGAAAGGCGGTCTATACGACGACGGCACAACCTGCAGGCAACCTGATACCGGTAACCCTTAATCGCAAGCCGGTGGCCGGGATCTATGTTATAGCGGTTCGCACGCCGGTGCAGCAGTTGACGGGTAAGGTTTTGGTCAAATAACTTCTCTCCTCTCTGATTCCCTGCGGAGATACTGCAGGGAATCTGGAGGGGCCAGGCGCAAATTTTAATGTCGCCGGCCGTGGATCGATTGGCCTTTTTTATCTACTTTTAGCCCGCTGTACCCCCCTGATTGTAGCAGCTTCCATTGATACACGGAATTTAGACCTATCATCGTCGAGCCCCTTCCCGCGAATTCCTGTTCGCGGCAGGTGATTTTTTCATCAAACATGCTACATCGTGCAACCGTCTAATTCCAGCATCCGTCTTGCCGTTGGTCAATGTTACCGGGTGAATTCCTTTGATCTCGGCTTTATCAACGTCCATCCGATAGAACTCCTTGTCGAGATAAAACATCTCGACCCTGAGGCCAATGAACTCGAATTCTCGGTCCTCCCCCTGTCGACCCAGGACCCCAGTCCCGCGCTTATCGCGATCGCCAAATGGTTTGGGGATGTCTATCCAACCCGGACAAAGGACGACTGCCTCCTGAAGAATGCCCGGGCATTCGATCACCTCGTCGATCAGGGCATCGCCGTCCTCCATCACGCATCCCATGAACCAAAGCCCGAGGCTCCCCGGACCGAGGCTCCCCGGACTGACGCTCCCCGGACCGACACTATACTAAATGCAATGCATATCCCAACAACGCCCCCCCAATCACAATAAAGACGCTGTTGACCTGCCGGTAGCCAAAGGTCACGCCAAGACTGACCACCGCAATAACGACCGTCCGCCAGTCGGTCAGGGTCTCCCGGCCAAAGCTGATACACACCGTGGCAATGATCGCCACCGATGCCACATTGACCCCGTCGAGGAAGGCGGAGAATAATTTCGACCGCCGCATCCGCGGTACCAGCGGATTCAAGAGCCATACGAATACAAAAGAAGGAAGGAATACCGCGAGTGTAGCCCAGGCCGCACCGCCGGGGCCAGCCAGCTGCCAGCCGATAAAGGTCACCGATGAAAACACCGGCCCGGGTGTAAACTGGCCCACCGCGATCGCATCGATCAATTCCCGTCGGGGCAGCAGTCCCTTTGCCACCAGTTCTTTATCCAAAAAGGCGAAGAGCACGTATCCGCTACCGTAGAGGATCGCCCCGATCTTCAAAAAAATGAGAAAGATCCGCGCATGGGTAATATTCACTCCCGGTATTTGCAGCAACAGCGCCGGGAGAAATCCTTTCAGCGTCCCCGAAGGCCGGCGAAGAACATACAGCAGCAGCGTCACCGCTCCGGCGCCGAACATCGCCCCGATCTCGTCCACACCAAGCAGGGTCACCGCAAGCGTCAATAGCCCGATGACCCCAAGCTCCGCCGTTTTCAATGCTTTTTTTGCCAGGGGGTACACGGCCGCCAGGATGATGGCGATGAT
>NZ_DASYCH010000020.1:0-14144 GCF_036500295.1 Puia sp.
CCCCTGCGCATGGACAGCAGTACGGTCTATAACCCCGGCGCCTGCATCCCCCGCCGCGCCATGGGCTATCCCAACGACCAAAGCGTAACCAGTGCCACAAAAGGCGACGGCGGCGTCTACACCTCCCTCGTCGACTATGCAAAATGGACCCACGCCCTCCAACAAAATAAGCTGATCGATCTTCCCGCCACCCTCAAACGCCTCCGCTTCCCCATCACCGGAACGACCAACAGCTATTACGCAGCCGGCTGGTTTCTTGCTCCCGGCCCACCCTTCCTCCTCTTCCACTCCGGCAGCACCTGCGGCTTCTCCAACTTCGTCGTCCAACTCCCCGGCGACCAACTCACCATCGTCTACTTCTCCAATCTCGCCGACAACCAAAAACCCTTCGAAGCCATCACCGAGATCCTGAAAACGACCAACTTCGCCGACCTCACCCCCATTTTTCACTGGCACGATCTTACTCGCTAGCCACCCCTCTTATCACCCGCCGCCGGTTCCCCCGAAACACATCCTTCCCCCGGTCCCCGCGGATCAGGCTATCCCTGCCCACAAAAACATTATTGGCAAAAACAAATCCCATCCTGGCGCTCTTCTCCGCAAATCGGATCGCCGCCCCCCGGTCATTTTTGATTGTATTGTTATACACCTTGCAATCCCTCATTTGCGATGGATCTCCGCTCGAATTCCAGATATAGATACCCGCCCGCGCTTCCGAGACAAGCCCGTCTTCCTCGCTGACATTATCACGAAGGATATTGTTATACCAGGGGCTCGCGCCCGCATATTGAAAAAGGCCATACCCCGCACCCTGGTTGCCATAGGACCGGCAATGTTCTATCACGGAATTGGTAACACCCCCATCCAGGTCAAAACCCCCACCATCCGCCGCACCCGGCGAAGTCTTGTTCTTATACGAAAGACAGTGACGGATAATAACGCTGTCCGCCTCATAACACCAGATGCCAACCGGCCCATTACCGATCCGCGGCATATCCCACCCGTTGTTGGTCGCCGAACACCGCTCGATCAAAAGTTTCGTACAATGCCCGCAAACGATCCCGTTGCCGCTGTGATTGGTCAGGTTGGTAGGATCACCGGGATTATCGTCCGCCCGGCAGCCTGCGATCCGGATATCCCGCGTACTCCGCTTGTCCTTCCCCTCCACCGCAATACCCGCCGCCCCATTCTCATGCGCAACGATCCCATTCACCGCGATATCCATGCAACACCAGATAAACAACCCCGATTTCTGAAACCCAGTGATCTCGATACTATCCGCCCGGCAATGAACGCACTCGATCATCGCCAGCCCATCTTTCACATTCCCGCTCTTCCGCCCCGAGCCCACCAGCCTTAGCTCCTGCACCCGTGACAAAGCACACCGGTACAGCACAATGGCCGATGAATCTCCCGCATCGATCGTCGCCCATCCTTTACTATATGACCCGGCAACCAATCCCCTCCTTCCCACGAATCTCAACGTCCCCGGAAAATGTTCACCCCCGCGAAAGAACACCGAATCCCCTGGCTGGAACAAGTACCGGTTCACCATCGCAATCGTCTTCCAGGGATGAGCCATACTCCCATCATACCGGTCATCCCCGGCCGCAGCGACATAATAATTTCTCGCCGCGGCACACAAACACCCCAGCAGGAACAAACCGGCAAAAACAGTCTTTTTCATCGTCAATAAAAATAAGATTTGCTCCCAAGTCGTACAATAGCTGTATCAAAACCGAACACCCACAAATCTGCGCGCATTCTAATGGCTTGATCCTCCAATAGCTGCCAACCGGCATTTTCTTTGTTCAAAATATCGCTTAACGCATTCATATGAAGGGAACTATCGCAAACGGCAACTTCCTCCGGCTCAATCGTATCACCGGCTGGATCGTCGGTCTCATCGCCTGTACCGTATTTATCCTGACCATGGAACCAACAGGCAGTTTCTGGGACTGCGGTGAATTCATCACCAGTTGCAACAAACTCGAGATCCCTCACCCACCCGGCGCACCGCTCTTCATCCTCATGGGCCGGTTCTTTATCATCCTCTTTGGTGATAATCCCCACACCGCTGCCCGCGCCGTCAACTGCATGAGCGCCCTCGCCAGCGGCCTGTCCATCCTTTTCCTGTTCTGGACCATCACCCACTTCGCCAGAAAACTCGTGATGCAGGGTGCTCCACACCCCGGCGGACCCGGCGCCGCTTACAATCCCGATATCGAACCCAACCGCAACCAAACCATCACCATCCTCAGCGCAGGCGTCGTCGGCGCCCTCGCCTATACCTTCTGCGATTCCTTCTGGTATAGCGCCGTCGAAGGCGAAGTATACGCTTCCTCCGCCTTCTTCACAGCCATCGTCTTCTGGGCCATCCTCAAATGGGAACAAAATCAAACCAATAATAAGCCCGGCGCCGACAAGTGGCTCATCTTTATCTTCTACATGATGGGACTCTCCATCGGCGTCCACCTGCTCAACCTGCTGACCATCCCCGCCATCGTCATGGTCTACTATTTCAAAAAATACCGTCCCACCGTCTGGGGAACGATCACCGCCTTCGTCATCGGCTGTCTCATTACCGGCTTTGTACAGGTATTCATTATTCAATGTACCATCAAGGGCGCCGGCGCATTCGATATCTTCTTCGTCAATTCGCTCAACCTGCCTTTCTTCAGCGGCTTCGCCACCTTCTTCGTCCTGCTCGCGGCTGGCATCGTCCTCGCCATCCGCTGGGCGACAAAACACAACAAATACTATCTCAGGATAGGCCTCTGGAGCATATCCTTTATGCTCCTGGGCTATTCCACCTATATCACCACGATGATCCGCAGCAACGCCGATACGCCGGTGGATATGTACAATGTCGACAACCCCGCTGCCCTCGCCAGCTATCTCGGCCGCGAAAGCTATGGCGACTGGCCCATCCTGTATGGACCGGATTTCACCGATCCGCCGCCCACCATTGAAACCGGTGATCTCTATGTAAAAGGCGCCCGCAAATACGAGGTCGCCGGGAAAAAATATGCCCAGGACTGGGCGCATACCCCCTCCTCCCATTTCTTTCCCCGCATGTACAATTCTGACAACTCCCGCAACGAGGTCGACACGTACAAACGATTCTCCGGCATGGCCGACGGCGACAACCCCACCATGGCAGATAACATAAAATACTTTATAAACTACCAGGCGAATTGGATGTACCTCCGTTACTTCATGTGGAATTTTGCCGGCAAACAAAACGATCTTCAGGGTTTCGGCAACCCACGCGACAGCAACTGGGTCAGCGGCATCGGCTTCGTCGACAACCTTCTCTACGGCAACCAAAGCCATATGCCCGACACCGCCCGCAAGAACAACAAATCCTACAACCGGCTCTTCATGCTGCCCCTCGTACTGGGGCTGCTCGGTCTCTTTGCCCAATACCGCCGGAATCGCCGGGATGCCATCATCACCGGCCTGCTGTTCTTCTTCACCGGCTTTGCCGTCGTCATCTATCTCAACCAGGCCGGTCTACAGCCCCGGGAAAGAGACTATGCCTTCGCCGGCAGTTTCTATGTCTTCGCAATTTGGATAGGCCTCGGCGTCATCGCGATCCAGCAACTCCTGACACGTTACCTCCCCCGCCTGCCCCATCCCGCATCGGCATGGTCCGCTGCCGCACTCTGCCTCCTGGCCGTTCCCACCCTCATGGCTTCACAGGAATGGGATGACCACGACCGCAGCAAAAAGACCCTCGCCCGGGATCTCGCCGTCGACTACCTCGAATCCTGCCCGCCAAACGCAATCCTCTTCTCCTTCGAAGACAATGACACCTACCCCATCTGGTACGCCCAGGAGGTGGAACACGTCCGGCCCGACGTTCGGGTCATCATCAACACCCTCTCGGGCACCGACTGGCTCATCAACCAGCTCCGCTATAAGGTCAACGATGCCGCCCCGGTCGATGTGCTCTTCACCCCCGAAGAAGTGATGGGCGACAGAAAAACCATCGTCTATTTCACCGATCGCCTTCCCGGCTTCGACAAAGACAAATACTACGATCTCTACGATACATTCAAGACCGTCCTGGCAAAGGACGATCCCCGCTATATGACGGAATCAGAGAGCGGAATGCAGCTCAATCTCCTGCCCACCCGCAAATTCTCCGTTCCCGTCGACGCCCGCCAGGTGCTGGCCAACGGTACCACCCATCCCGGCGAACCCATCACCCCACAGCTGCGGCTCGATATCTCCCCACGAAAGAACTATCTGCTGAAGAACGAGATCGCCATGCTGGCGATCATCGCCGCCAACAACTGGAAGCGCCCCATCTGTTTCACCTCCCCCGGCGAGATCAGCGATCTGGGACTCGACAAATACGTTCGCAACCATGGGATGACCTACGAACTCACCCCCCTGGAGAACGCCCGCGTAGACAATGATGTCGCCTACAAATACATCACCACGAAATTCCAGTATGGTCATGCCGGCACACCCGGCGTCTACTTCGACGAAGAGAACCGCCGCCGCCTCAATCTGATAAAGCTGGCCCATGCGGAAATAGCCGGCAGCCTCGCCGCCGCCGGCCGGAAAGCAGACGCCCGCCGCGTTCTCGAGAACTACGACCACAACGTCGACATCAATAACTTCCCCTACGGAATGACCTGCAATCGCGCAAATGCCGACAACTCGTATTCCCTCTATTTCCTCGAGACCTGCTACGCCGCCGATGACGCCGTCCTCGCCGCAAAGGTCGCAGCCTCGATAAAAAAAGATCTGCTGCAGCAGATGCAGTATTACCAGTCGCTCGGCGAAAGCATGACCGACGAGCAACTGGCCATCAATGCCCAGCAGGCAACACAGGGAAAACCAAATAATCTTTCGGAAAAACAGCTGCAATTCGCGCAGGATATCCTGTCAGGCTATTCGATCCTGCTTCGGATAAAGCAAGGGGAAGATCAGTTTAAAGCCTCGGTAAGCAAGCCCTCGATGTAGCCATTAAACCCCGGCTCATCGACACCCGTCACAACCCGGAGCGCGGCGAAATAATTCGCATCACCCGCCGCCTTCGGTCCGCAGCAAAGCAACGGCAGGGACGCCGCAAAGCCCCGGTCCCTCTCCAGTCTTTGCACGATCAGCGCATTGATCGCATAGGAGATCTTGATGATCTTGGGCGGCGGGATCAGATTCGTCCCTTCCTTATAAAGCGCAAGCCAGTCGGCGCCCGGATGCGCCGTCCTGTAGTCCCCGATCAATTTCAGGATGTCCTGCCAGCTATAGGCGATCCAGCTGCCGCCATACAGGTACGCCATCCCCTCATCCACTGGCCGGTTGATGATCTTCGTCGACACCGCCCGATGCAGTTCACCATGCCAGATATCATGCATGCTGATCGTAGAAAATCCATCCTTCCATTCATTCCCGCAGAGAATGACCATCCTCCGCCCGTAATTCTCCGACAGATCCGAATATCCATACCCGCCATAACCGGCCAGATAGTCGATCCCCACCAGCTTCGACGCCTCCATCAGATTCGCACAGCAATAAAAATCGATCACCGGCTCGGCGATCCCCAATCGGCGATCATCCGACGCCACCGTCCGCTCGAATTCAGCAGCCCTGCGCATATTGATCGTTCCCGGATAATGAAACGTGCAACACCCGATCGTCTTCCGCTTCCAGCAGGCCGTATTCTCAGCAAGTGGCGGGGACATAAGAAAATGTCCACCCTCCCGCCGGGCCAGCAACGTACAGCAAGCCTGCAGCATCGGGGTATCCTTCCGCATCTCCAGGTAGTTCAGCCGTATCTGCCAGTGATCGCTGTCCAGCGGCGTCAGCGCCCCCAGATAGCAATCCCCCTTCAACGCCCGCATCTGCGCCGTCAGTACCGCCATCGCCGGCCGGTCGGCCACCGCCACACATCTATTCAAACTGTCCGGCCCATCCTTCGCGATCATCCATTCCCGCAAGCTCCCCATCAACGCCTCCCTCGTCACCGAATCCTCCGGCAACCGGATCCCCGGCGCCATCCGCATCCCCCCGGTCTGCGCCAAACAATTAAAAACGATCAGGATAAAAGCGGCAGGTAAGGTTATTTTTCTCATAATTCCTAAGCTACAATATTTTTATGGAATCCACCCCGATCCGCATCCCCACCCTATGCTCAAAAACCACCTCCGCTACGCCTGGCGCACCCTCGCCCGCCATAAAGGCTATACGCTGATCAACGTTTTCGGCCTCGCCCTGGGCCTTTGCGCCTGCATCTCCATCTATACCATCACCCATTACGAGTTCAGCTTCGACGACTTCCACCCCGGGAAAGCCCGCATTTATCGCATCGGCGCCAGGATCTCGGAGAACAACGGCGCCGGCGTCCCCGCCCAATACTATGGCGAAGACATCCCCTCCCCCGCCCCGGCCTTCATCCGCGCCGATGTCCCGGGTATCGAAACCGTCGCCGCCTACTACCCCTACGGCGACGCCACGATCATCACCACCAACGACTACTTCCATATCTTCCACTACGACTGGCTCGCCGGCAACGCCGCCACAGCCCTCAACACCCCAAATACGATCGTCCTCTCGGAAAGCGAGGCAATAAAACAATTCGGCCGTCACTCGCCGGACACCTACATCGACAAGGTCCTCACCGTCGATGACTCCCTCCAACTCCACGTTACCGGCATCATAAAGGACTGGACCGGCAACACCGACTTTCCCTACAGCCGCTTCATCTCTTTCCCAACCATCGCCCACTCCTCCCTCCGTAATCAGTTCAAACCGCACACCTGGCAATGGAGTCCCGCCACCCCCTACATCAGGACCCTGATCAAACTAAAACCCAGCAGCGACCCGTCACGCATCGAAACCCAGGTCGCCGCGATCCTCCCCCGCTATCATCCCACCGACACCCTTCTCAGTCTCATCCATTTCCAACTGGTTATCCAGCCCCTATCCGATATTCATTTCAATGAAGCATACGCTCATGATGGCGCAAGAAAAGCCCACCTGCCCGCCCTCTATGGGCTCATGGGCTCCGCGGTCTTCATCCTCCTGCTGGCCATCGTCAATTTCATAAACCTCTCCACCGCCCAGTCCCTCCGCCGCGCAAAAGAGACCGGCGTCCGCAAGATCCTCGGCGGCAGCAAAACCCAGCTGATCCTCCGCTTCCTGACGGAAACCGCCATTATCACCCTCCTCGCCGCGATCCTGGCCATCTCGCTTGTGTCACCGCTGCTCAGCCTGTTTCGGTCCTACCTGCCCGCAGACGCGCAGTTTCATCCCCTGGCCGGGTCAACGCTGCTCTTCACTTTCGCCGTCATCGGGATCACCACCCTGCTCGCCGGTTTCTATCCCGCCCGCGTCCTGGCCGCCTATGCGCCATCCGTAAGCCTGAAAACAAATCCAAAAGACCGGCAATGGTTCATTCGCAAATCACTCATCGTTTTCCAGTTTACCATCTCCTGCATCTTCATCATCGCCTCCATCACCGCCGGCCGCCAGCTCCGCTACATGCTTGACGCCGATATGGGCATCGCCACAAATGCGGTCATCACGGTCAACAACTATCACGCATCCCAAAAAGATCTTCGCCGCTTCGCCGCCAGAGCAGCCCAGATCCCGGGCATCAAAGAGCTCACCCTTCAAAGCTATGCACCCGCCGCCTCGGGAACCATCGAACAACCCATCCGCCTGGACGGCAGAAAAGAAACCGATCTGTGGGTAAAACTCCAGGGCGCCGACCAGCAATTCGTCCCCTTCTATCGCCTGCCCATCCTCGCCGGCCACAACCTCCCCGCGGGCGACAGCCTCAACGGCTTCCTCATCAACGCCACCTACTGCCGCACACTGGGCTTCGCCCATCCCACCGATGCCATCGGCCACTCCCTCAGCATAAACGGCGCCCCCTCCTGGCCCATCACCGGTGTAGTCGCCGACTACCACCAGGGCTCCCTCCACGATCCCATCATTCCCGTTCTCATCGGCCACCTCACAAACATCGAGAACAACCTCGCCATCCGCCTCCCGGCAAGCACATCAGCAAGAGAAGCCCTGCCGGAAGCAACCGCCTCCGGGATTGCACAAACCCTGTCCCGCCTCGAATCCACCTGGAAAACAATAGTCCCCGATCACCCCTTCTCCTATACCTTCCTCGACGAGTCCATCGGCCGCCTTTATCAAAGCGACAAACAGCTCAGCCGGCTGGTACGCGCGGCAACCGCCGTCACGATCTTTATCTCCTGCATGGGATTGATCGGCCTCGCAGCCTTCACCGCCGAACAACGGAAAAAGGAGATCGCCGTCCGCAAAGTACTCGGCGCCGGAATAGCCAATATTATGTTGCTGCTTACAAAAGACTTCGTGATCCTCCTCGCCATCGCCTTCCTCATCGCAACCCCTTTCTCCGCCTACGCCCTCCACCGGTGGCTCGAGAACTATACCTATCGCATCCCCCTCTCCGCATGGATCTTCGCCCTCTCGGCCCTGACCCTGCTGGGAATCACCCTGCTGACCATCGCCTTCCGCCTCATCGGCGCCGCCATCCAAAACCCTATCGATCACCTGCGATCGGAATAACCAATAATAACCGGCGTTAACCCGCAACGGCTCGAAACGCTCCTGTATGTTTATCTCACCAGCACCACCGTCCCAGTCCGCTTCTCCGCCTTCCGCGTCAACGGATTGTCAAACCCCAGCTCCCAGACATACACCCCCGCCGGCTGCACCATTCCGTTATATCGACCATCCCACCCCGTTCCAACATCGCTGGTATAAAAGACCCGTAATCCCTGCCGGTTATAAACAGCAAAATACCGGATCTCCACCGGCGACTGCACCGGAACCCGGAACACATCGTTCTTTCCATCCTCATTAGGTGAAAACGCCCCCGGCATCTTCAACGGATAATACACCTCCACCAGCTCCGAAGCCGTCGAATGACAACCATCCATCGTCACCACATAAAGCCGGTAAGCCGTATTCCCCACCGGGCTGGCAAAAGGCTCCGCCACCGATGGATCGTCCAGCCCCGCAGCCGGACTCCACGCGTAACTCGCAATAGTCCCCGTGATCACCGGCTCTAACCGGATGCCCGACCCACCGCCAATGATCACCGCCGAATCCAGCACGATCACCGGCAACGGATACACCGTCATCTTCACCCCCGGCGCCGCATCCACAGGCTGACTACAGGTAAGACTGCCGGTCATGATACAATCCACGACATCCCCATCCTTTAACGTGGTAGTAGTAAACACAGGCCCGCTGCCGGCACCCCCGCCATTGACAAGCCACTGATAGGCGGGCGAAGCCCCGCCATTATCCGGCACAGCAACAAATTTTACAAGACTGTCCTGGCAGACAGCCATTACCGGCGGATCGATCCCGACACGCTGTACCGGTATCGGTATCGCCTTCAAATCCAAAACATTGGAAGAGACCATCGGGTTCTGCACACAAACGGCATTACTAGTCAGTTCACAGCTGACCATCACATCCCCGGGCAAAGAAGGAAAGCTAAGCCCGGAGGAATCCTGCCCCGCCGGAAGCCCATCCACCAACCACTGATAATGTGGCCCATTCCCGCCGTCGAAGGGCGTCGCGGTAAAGTGGAGCGGCAGTCCGATACAGTTCGCTGGATAGACAGAAGTGATGGACACCGCCGGCGCAGGTGTCGGGAGAATATTTACGGCAAACGGGTTCGATACCACCTCACAGCCCAGACTGCCAAGATTGCCCGCCTGCGCGATGGCAAGACGGTAGAGGTAAAGCCCCGGCGCCGTCACGGGCCGCTGATAGCTGGTCGTGTTTTCCCCCGGGATATCCTTCCAGGTCGACCCCGTATCCACACTCACCTGCCACTGCACCTGTTGCGACGGATAACAGTTTTCCACGGCGGCATCGATCGACATCGGAGTCTCGTTATAGTCGCAGATCGTGGCCGTATCCGTCGCATACCCCGCGGAAGCAAGCGACACCACCGGCCCCTCGGCGCGAAAACTAATGTCATCCAGCGCCAGGTCATTGCCGTTCCCGCCCGGCGCATTATTCCGGATACGCAGCACCACCGACGTGACGCCGGGTGGATTATTAAAGCTAAAGGCATACTGATTCCAACGCGCCGGTGTCGCCTGCGGAATATCCCCGGAACCATAGGTGGCAAGCACCTGCCCCTGGGGCGTCTCGATTCGGAAGGTGATATTGGGCAGGATCTCCCCGCCAACGGAAACCATATTCAGGACCCAGGCGGAAAACTGATAGTTGGTCCCCGGACAAAGACCATTCACCGTTTGTACATAGAAGTCGCTTGGCTGAAAAGAGGCGTTGATCAGCATAAAATATCCCGCCTGGTTCAAGGTATGATCTTCCCCAATATTCAGCCAGGTGCCGCTAAAACAGGGATTGGTGTAGCTGACGATGGTATATTCACCGTCGTTGGGACAGGATCCCGTGACATATTTGAGGTTCGTGATCCCAGCTGCAAGGGGCGGCCCATTCCCAAATCCCTGCCCGAATGTGATATTCACAATAGGTGGCCCTAACCCGCCGGTGCAGGTCTGCGCGGCCGCCGACCAGGCCGTCAGCACAAAACACAACAGCACAATTATTCTCATGGCAAGCAGAAACTCACCAATTTAAGAATAATTTCCCCACCCTCCTATTTGAGGATAATGATATTCTTCACAACCACCGTTCCGCCGGCAGATTGCAGCTTCAGGACATATACGCCATTGCTCAACCGGGTATCCAGCCGCACCATCCCACCCTGCACCGCCGCATCCGCCTCCAGTGCCGCCTTACCCGACAGGTCATACAAGCTGACATGGACGGTTTGCCCCACATTACCCAACCCGCTGATATAAATGCTTCCACGCGAAGGATTGGGATATACGGAGATGCTCGGCGTTTCATCCATATGCACCGCGACCACGCCGGAATAGGTAACCCGGCCGTCCTTATCCACCTGAGCAAGACGATAATACGTAACTCCCGGGTAAGGCACAGGGTCCACCGTGGAGTAATTCAGGGCAACGGAACTGTTGCCGCCATCAGCCTCGGTCGGCACCCAGGTCAGGGCCGTAAAAGCGACCCCATCCCTGCTCTTTTCGACGGTAAATCCGCTGCTGTTGGATTCCATCGCCGTCGCCCAGCTCAGATCGACATTGCCGCCATCGGCCTGTGCTTTAAAGTATAACAGCTTTGTCGGCAATAAATAGGCCCGGTTCGTCCCCAACGCAAAGGTCGAGAAGGAGTTGAAAGCGCTCGGCGCCGAAGTGGACGTAACACTGCCGGTCAGGTTGGCGCCCCCGCTATAACCCGGGTTGCCATTCCCCCCGATATCGATCCACGCCGTAGTCGCCGAAAAGGTATTCTTCACCACGGTCATCGCCGGCCCATCGACAACATTGTCGTTGCTCCCAAAAAAGATCTCGATCGTTTGATTACCACTCAGGTTCTGATTGGGCTGGCTCGCACCGGCGGAGTTCGTCCGCGCGATCGTATAATAGTGCGTCGTCGGCAGGTCGTGCACCGTGGGCGGAAGGGTCCACCCCAACGACGCAGGCGCGATATTATATACCTGCACCGTATAGTTGTAAAGCGTACCGTTGCTATGGTTCACCGTCAGGACCGCCGGCCGGCAATCAGGCGCATTCCCCACCGGAAAATTGAGCGTGGACACGCCGGCACTCGATTTCTGATAACACATCGGCCCATTGACATAACTGGTCGACAAGGCGGTACCCGCCGCGGTCGCACTGCCGTTCATCATCGTCAGCAAGGCAGTCGTACTCGTATTCACCAGACCCGAGTTGAGCGTCAGGATCACGGAGACATTGACGGGGTTATTCAGTGTCACGCCGCTTCCCGTATTGGCAACAACCATCCGCGTAAACAACGGCGCAGGAGTCCCCGCGTCCGAACTGATCGTCTGACCTGCCGTTCCGGTAAAGCTGGCAACTCCATTGGTGCTGCCTCCAAAAGTAACCGTCGTGGCCGCACCGACGCTGACATTGCCCGCATAAGTGCAATTGGAATTGTAATTCGGTTGTATCACTCCGGTACCATTCTTGACAAACCGGATATCCCCATTATAAGCATCGGCCACGGTGTTCGCCATCTGCAGGTTACCACTCCCATTGTCCGTAAGCAAAACGGTTCCGTTAAAAATATTCCCCCCCGTGCTTCCATCACTCGAAGCCCCGGTCTTCGTGCTATTGACCGATCCATTGAACGTACTGCTCAAAAAGAACAGCCCGGGACTGGTCGACACGATATTTCCGCCAAAAGAAGAAGAAGGTCCATATTGAATATAGGTAGCAGGGGTTCCCATCGTCAGGCTGATCGCCGCGTTGCCCGACTGAATAAATTGCCGCAATTGCAGATAGCCCGCATTGAGGCCGCCGCTTCCGGTTAAGATCGTCTTACCCGCCGCAAGCAATGCGGTAGCGGTGCTGTTACCACCGCAAAACTGAATACCCTGGGCGCTGCCCGATGTATTGACATAGATATTGCCATTGAATTGGTTGCCCGTCGACGACCAACAGGGCAAAAGCCGCTCCGTACTGTTATTGGTAAACACCACATCGTTATTCCAGACGTCGGGACTTACACCGCCCAGCAAAAGGTAGTTGGTCCCGTTGTTGACGATAGTACTTACCCCGTTGAACACATTGCCGCCATTGCTCAAGTCGCCCGTTGCACCCGTCTTCGTAAAATTGGTCACACTGTTGAAGATACAGCCATTCAGATGCAGCGCCGGACTCGTTCCGGTTACCCCTCCATCAAAACTGGAAGCAGGACCAAACGTCAGGTCACCCGTCCCCTTCAACGCCAGCGTCTGCGCGGTCGCACCCACCTGCGTGAAGTTCTTCAACAACAAAACGCCCGAAGAAAAACCCGCCGCCCCGACAGCGATGGTATTGCCCGCGGTCAGCGTAGCCGTTGCGCTCGCAGAGCCGGAGCAGAACTGGACCCCGCCACCCGCCGTACCGGTGACCACGATATTGCCGTTAAAAACGGTCCCGCCGGAATACGGACTGACGTTAAAGGCCACATTGGCGGTAGGCGAATTGTTAAAGGTCGCACTGCCGCCAAATACGTTACCGGCGCTATTATACGCCACATAAAAAGTCGCACTGCCGTTGTTATTGAACGTAGCATCGGCATTGAATTGATCTTTATTACCGTTACCCAGCAGTAGATAGCCGGACCCCGTATTCGTTATTACCGTCACGCCATTAAAAACGTTGTTCCCCACTGAGGCATCGTTGGAAGCTCCTGTCTTCACACAGTTTATCGCTCCGCCAAACGTACAGCCATTAAAAAGCAAGCCGGGGCTCTGGCTGTTGACATCACCCGCAAAACTCGACAACGGTCCATATTGAAGATAGCCGGCCGTAGAACCCATCGTAAGGTTCACCGCCGCCGTACCCAGCGACGTAAACTGCCGCAGGATAAGATAACCTGCATTAAGACCCAATGACCCTGCCTGGATCGTCTTACCCGACGCCAGCGTAGCCGTAGCCACGCCGTTGCCGCCGCAGAACTGGATACCCATGGCGCTCCCCGCCGTATTCACGTAAATATTGCCGTTAAACTGGTTACCGGCGCTTCCCCAACCGGGTAAGACCCGCTCGGACCCATTCGTGGTAAAGATCGCATCATTGTTCCAGACATCCGGTTGGCTATTCCCCAACACCCAGAAGCCTGCACCCGAATTGGTGATGCTGCACACCCCGGTAAAGACATTCCCACCCTGGTTGTAGTCCCCACCCACCCCGGTCTTGGTCGCCGTCAATGCCCCATTGAAGGTGGATCCGTTCAGAAATACGTCCGGCGCGCTGACCGTCACATCCCCACCCATCACCGAAGCCCGCGCAAACGTGACGGAGGTATTCGTTCCAGTTAGCAGCAGGTTTATCGCGGCATTGCCCAGTTGAACCAACGTATAAAAGTTCAGCGACCCCGCACTGAATCCCGCCGAACCCACAGAAATGGTCTTACCCGCCGCCAGCGTTGGCGTACCCGTACCCGAAGTATAGCCCAGGTTGATCCCGCCGCTCCCGGTGGAAGTGACAATGATATCATCATTGAACAGGTCGTTCGAATTATATCCCAGCATAAAATATCCCCCACTGCTCTGCTGGTTGATCGTCACG
>NZ_DASYCH010000021.1:0-1868 GCF_036500295.1 Puia sp.
AGAACTGCCCGTAGAAAAAGTGCCTATGGCACAGCGGGAGATCATCCGCAAGAGCATTCACCGGGCCAAGCCCGTGATCGTCGCCACCCAGATGATGGAAAGCATGATCGACCGCGTAAAACCCAACCGCAGCGAGATCACCGATGTGGCAAATGCCGTCCTGGAAGGCGCCGACGCCGTTATGCTGAGCGCCGAAACGGCCACCGGTCAGCACCCGACACTCGTTGTCGAGACCATGCGCAAGATCATCATCGAAGTAGAAAAGACCGAGTATCCCTATAACCGCGAAGACGATCTCGTCCCGCAACCGCATTCACCCTCCTTCCTGAGCGATGCGATCTGTTACAACGCCTGCAAGCTCGCTAAAGACGCCAACGCCGACGCTATCATCGGCATGACACAATCCGGTTATACGGCCCTTATCCTGTCCAGCTACCGGCCAAAATCACCGCTGTATATCTTCTCCAAGGAAAAAAGCCTGATCAACCAGCTCAGCCTCAGCTGGGGCGTACGCGCCTTCCACTATGCGGAAGAAGATAGTGTAGATGACATCATCCACGATCAGCACGCGATCCTCAAAGAAAGAGGCTTTATCAAGAGCGGGGATGTGCTGGTGAATACCGGGAGCCTGCCCGTGGAAAAACACCTGGCCACAAATATGCTGAAGATCACCAAGCTCGAATAAAACTATTTGACAGAACGATTGGCGGCGGCTGTCGCCAATCGTTCCAATATCAATTGGATCTCCTCCCCATCCGCCATTACCACCGACTGCTCCTCTTCCATCGCCCGGTTCACAAACTCCATACCGCTGACCCGCTGCACCCTCGCCGAAGTATGGAACTCCCTCGCATCCGTTCTTTCCGCCAAAGCAGTAATATTGGACGACCGTATACCCGCCCCCGGCATGACAACGATCCTGTCATCGGCCTCCCTGACCAGCTCATTGATCAAGTCAACCCCTTCCATCGCCGCCGGCCGCTGCCCCGAGGTCAGTATCCGCTCACAGCCGATGCTGATGATATCTTCCATCGCCTCGAAAGGATTGGCCGCCCAGTCGAACGCCCGGTGAAAGGTAACACCCAACGGGTAAGCCAGCTCCACCAGACGGGCACAACGCTGTTTGTCAATCCCCCCATCCGCCCTTAGCAGACCGATCACGACACCGTCGCACCCGACCTGCTTGCAATATTCCACGTCCTTCCACATCACCCGGAACTCCTCTTCCGTATAAAGAAAATCACCGCCCCGCGGCCGGATGATAGGATATAAGGCAATATGAAGACGCTCCCTCGCCATCCGGATCACCCCCGGAGAAGGGGTCGTCCCTCCTTCATCCGCACCGGCGCATAATTCAACCCGCTGCGCACCCGCCTCCTGGGCGATCAGCGCCGAAGCCAGGTTGAAACTGCATATTTCCAGTTGGATAGTCATATTTTAATCCCAACTTTTTGCGTCGTACATTTTCTCTTCCATTTTGCTTTTCACCGCGTAGCTAAACCCCTTATGAATGGCAAAAGCGCCCGTTTCCCCCTTTTTATTCAACGCGATAAAAGCGACCTGGATATCCTTTACATTCCCCTTCTTCACCCGGATGATCCTTTCCACAGCCGCCTTACAGGCCGCCTCGGGAGACAACCCCTGCCGCATCAGCTCCACGACAGTATGGGACCCGCAGATCCGGATGACATCCTCTCCCTGCCCCGTCGCGGTGACAGCCCCGACTTCATTGTCGACAAACAACCCCGCCCCGATGATCGGCGAGTCCCCTAACCGGCCCCGCATCTTAAAACCCATGCCGCTGGTCGTACAACTGCCGCTAAGATTCCCGGCGGCATCCATGGCTACCATCCCGATCGTATCATGGT
>NZ_DASYCH010000022.1:0-18664 GCF_036500295.1 Puia sp.
CTAAGAACCTGCACGATACCTATCACCAATATGTCAGCGGCGTCGTGGACGAAACGGACTATGACGAAGCCGGCATCACCCTTAACAATTCAAGATCGCAGTTGAAACAGGCAACGGAAAGCGTCGCCCCGCAATACGCCGCCCTCAAGCAGATCATGGGCCTCCCTCCGGAACAGCAGTTCAATGTGAGCTTCGATACCGCACAGATGTTGAAGGACATCGCCTTCGATACGACCCGTTCCCTGCAGTACCAACAACGCATCGAATTCCAGCAGCTCCAGACGACGAAGAAGATCCAGGGCTCGCTCATCGACTATTACCGGAAAGCCTGGCTTCCATCCGTTGGCGCTTTCTTCGATTACGATTACGCCTTTCAAAACAACAATTTCGGAAAACTATTCTCTAACGCCTATCCGTACTCGTTTGTTGGCCTGTCTGTCAGCATGCCGATCTTCACCGGTTTTGCCCGGACCAATAGCCTCCAACGGGCCCGGCTCCAGGGACGACAGCTCGATTGGGAGGAGGTAAACCTCAGGTCACAGATCTATTCGGAATATACCGCAGCCCTGGCGGGTTATAAAAGCAACCTCTTTGACCTGTATTCCACAAAGGAAAATGTCGGCCTGGCAAGACGTACCTATGACATCGTGGAATTGCAATACCAGCAGGGAGTCGTCGCTTACCTGAACGTGATCACCGCCGAATCGAACCTGATAACCTCGGAAATCGGCTACCTCAACGCCCTCTTCCAATTGTTGTCCAGCAAGATCGACCTGGAACGATCGATGGGATATATTTCTGTAAATCATTAAAACATACGTTAAATCACCTTTATGAATAGACTGGCATTTAGTCTGGTTTTAATCGGCGTCCTGGCCTTCTTTTCCTGCCAACAGAAGCCGCCGGCGCCCACACCCCTTATCCCCGTCAACCTGATAACGGTAAAGTCGCAACCCGTCCTCTATTATGACAAATTCCCCTCCACGACCCAGGCGCTAAGCCAGGTCGATATCCGCCCGCAGGTACAGGGCTATATCACCGGTATTTTTTTCACGGAAGGCACCCATGTACATAAAGGACAAAAATTATACGAGATCGACGAACGTCTCTACAAGGCTGCCTACGATCAGGCCGTCGCCAATGTCAAGGTCGCCCAGGGCAATATGGAACAGGCAAAACAGGATGCCGGCCGTTATCAATACCTGAACGCCCACAATGCCATTGCAAAACAGGTCCTCGACCATGCGGTCATCGCCCTGCAGAACGCCAACAACGAAGTACAGGCCGCCCAAGAGGCAGTCAAAACAGCCGCCACCAATCTCACCTACTCGATCATCACCGCCCCCTTTGACGGAACGATCGGGTTTAGCCAGGTCAAGCTGGGCAACCAGGTACAGGGCGGGTCGACGATCCTCAATACCATCTCAACCGATGACCCGATGGCCGTCGATTTCCTCATCAATGAATCCCAATTATCCCACTACCAGGACCTGGAACGACATCGGCAAAACGACCTTGATTCGTTGTTCACCATCATCCTGCCCAACCATTCCATCTACCCGCAACCGGGTAAGATCTCCGTCATCGACCGCGCCGTCGACCCACAGACCGGAACGATCCGCATCCGCCTTGTATTTCCCAATCCCAAAAAAGACCTTCGGGTCGGCATGAGCTGCGTCGTCCGGGTACACAACCAGGAGACGACCCCGCAGATCCTGATCCCCGGAAGGGCCGTCGTCGAACAGATGGGTGAATATTTTGTGTATCTCGCCAAAGACACCGTGCTTAACAACCCCGCCGATTCGAGCGGGAAAGACCCTCATCTCGTAGCGATACAGGTAAAAATAATGGTCGGTCAAACCATCGGTGCGAATATACTGGTGCATTCCGGTCTCCATGACGGGGATAAGATCATCGTCGATGGCGTACAGGCAGTACATGACGGATCGCCGATCACCACCGCTAACAGGCAAGGCCCGGCCGCTCCGGGCAGAAGGTAACAAACAACAAATTCTCTATGATCGCGAATACGTTTATAAAAAGGCCGGTGACCGCTATCGTTATCTCCATCGTGCTGGTGTTGACCGGCACGATCTGTATCGCCGTCCTGCCGATCGACCAGTACCCGGATATCACCCCTCCGCTCGTACAGGTCAACGGCCAGTTCACCGGCGCCGATGCCCAGACCGTAGAACAGACCGTCGCCACACCCATCGAACAGCAGGTGAACGGAACGCCCGGCATGGAATACATGCAATCCAACAGCACCAACAACGGACTCATGTCCATGAACGTTACGTTCAATATCGGGACGGATATCGATATCGCCACCCTGGATGTGCAGAACCGCGTCAGCATCGCCACCCCGCTGCTCCCCGCCGTCGCCAGCCGCCTGGGGATCACCGTCCGCGCCGTCAACCCCAGCATGCTGATGATGGTCGCCATCTATGCGCCCAAAGGCACGCACAATATCACGTTCCTCGACAACTATACAAATATCTTCGTACAAGACGCCCTGCTACGCGTTCCCGGCGTAGGCACGATCCAGCGGTTTACCGATGATTTCAGCATGCGGATATGGATGAACCCCGAAAAGATGGCGGCCTATAGCCTGACGCCACAGGATGTCATCAACGCACTGAACGCACAGAATGTCCAGGTAGCCGCCGGGTCCGCCGGTGTTCCGCCGCAGGAAAAGGCCCAGACCTTCGAGATCGGCATCCTCGTCAACGGCCGGCTCAGCAAGGTGTCCGAATTTCAGAATATCATCGTAAAGACGATCCCCGCCACCGGCGAAATGGTCTATCTGAAAGACGTGGCCCGGGTAGAACTCGGAAAGTTCACTTTTTCCAGCAATTCCTTCGTCGACGGCAAACGCGCCTCCTATCTCCAGATCTACCAGGCGCCGGGCAGCAATGCCCTCAAAACGGCACAGGGCATCTATAAGCAGCTTGCACAACTCAAACAATTCTTCCCCGCCGACGTCGAATATTCTGTTCCTTTCGAGTCGGTCACGGTTGTAAAGGTATCGATGGAAGACGTGGTATATACCCTGCTGCTGACCCTGGGACTGGTCGCGATCGTGGTCTTCCTCTTCCTGCAAAACCTGCGGTCCACCCTTATCCCCGTCCTTGCCATCCCCGTATCTATCTTTGGAACGTTCTGTTTTTTCATCCCCCTCGGCTTTACGATCAATACCCTGACGATGTTCGGCTTTGTCCTGGCCATCGGTATCGTCGTGGATGACGCGATCATCGTGGTGGAAGCGGTGCAGCATTATATTGACGAGAAAGGCATGTCACCAAAGGAGGCGACCTATTATGCCATGAAGGATATCTCGGCGCCGGTCGTTGCGATCGCCCTCATCCTGGCCGCCGTTTTCGTCCCCGTCGGTTTTATACCCGGCATCGTTGGACGACTCTACCAGCAGTTCGCGATCACCATCGCTATTTCTGTCATTATCTCCGCCTTTATCGCCCTTTCCCTCACACCCGCCCTTTGTTCCCTGCTCCTGAAACCCACAAAGATCCGAAAGGACGCCAAAGGGATCAATAAGGTGTTCTATCGATTCAACGCCTGGTTCGAGCGGATCACCAACTCCTATTCCACCGGCGTCCAACGCTCCATCAAGGGATCGCGCTATATCCTCATTTTACTGGTATGCCTTTGTGCCGGAGCCTATTTTATGTTCGTTCGCAAACCGACGGGCTTTATCCCCTCCGAGGACGACGGCAACATCTATGTCACTTTCCAATTGCCCCCAGCCTCTTCGACGGCGCAATCCGTCGAACTGATGCAGCGCCTCATGAAGGTGGTCTCGGCTACCCCCGGCGTCGCGCACTATGCCGCCCTGTCCGGTCTCAACGTGATCACGAATGCGACAAACTCCAACTGCGGAACGGTATATTGCCAGCTCAAGCCCTGGGACGAACGCGGACCGACAGAACAAAAGGTCCCCGGCATCCTTGCCGTGCTGCAACAACGGATCGCAGATGCGGGCATCCGCAACGCCAATGTAGAGGTGATCCAACCGTCTCCGATCCCCGGCATCGGCGCCAGCGTGGGCTTTAGCCTCCAGATCGAACAGCGCAGCACCAATGACGACGTACATGCATTCGAGAAAGTGGTCAATAAATTTATCGCCGAAGCCAACAGGGACCCCGCGATCGCAAACAGCTACAGCTTTTTCTCGGCCCATACCCCCGCCTATAACCTCACCGTCGACCGCGAAAAATGCGAGAAGCTCGGCGTGAATATCGGCGATGTGTTCACCACGATACAGGCCTATATGGGCAGCCTGTATATCAATGATTTTACCGCCTATAACCGGACCTTCCATGTGGTCGTGCAAGCCGATACGGTCTTCCGCAGCATGATCTCGAACATGGATAAGTACTATGTCCGCAACCAGCAAGGCAATATGCTTCCGCTCGGTACGCTCATCACCTACCAGCCTACCGAGACGGCTCCCCTGATCTCGCATTTCAATATCTTCCGCTCCGCCGAGATCGACGGGATACCCGCCGCCGGGGTCAGCAGCACCGACGCCCTCAAGGCCCTGGCAAAGGTTGCCGGCCGCGTCCTGCCCTCCGGTTATACCTATGAGTTCTCCGGACTTAGTTACGAAGAGATAAAAGCCGGCTCTACGACAGTCTATATTTTTCTCTTCTCTATCACCTTCGTCTTTCTGTTTCTCGCAGCACTATATGAAAGCTGGTCCGTACCCTTTTCTGTTTTACTGGCCGTACCTATCGGGGCCTTCGGCGCGATCCTGACCCTCGTGCTCGTCCCCAGCCTTACCGATAACGTATATGCGCAGATCGGTTTGATCACGCTGATCGGGCTGGCGGCCAAGAACGCCATCCTCATCGTGGAATTCGCCAAGGTCCGCGTCGACCGCGGGGAAGACCTGATCCAATCCACCCTGGAAGCCGTCAGCCTCCGCCTCCGCCCCATCGTCATGACCTCCATGGCCTTTATCCTGGGCGTCCTGCCCCTGGTCTTCGCTACTGGAGCCGGCGCCGTCGCCCGCAGGACCATCGGCTTTACCGTACTTGGCGGCATGTTCGCCGCGTCCACCCTGGCGATCTTTATCGTACCGGTGCTCTTTGTGCTGATCACCCGCGGCGCCTATGGGAAGAAAAAACTGGAATACCTGAAAGCGCATCACGAACAGTTGATGGAAAAAGCGAAAAAAATAGAGCAACAGGACATCGATCCCGAACTGGAATACGAGATAAAAAAATCGCGCGATCTGTCGGCAGCGGACCGGCGGGGATCCGGTGAAGGCGGCCGGGAGAACCGGGGTGAAGGCCATGATGGGAAGCCCGGCGAGGGTGACACACAAAAACCCGTTCAAGGATGATTGCCAACACTTTCATAAAAAGGCCGGTAACAGCCATCGTAATAGCGGTCGTACTGATCATCTCCGGGACGATCTGCATCTTCAATCTTGCGGTCGATCAATACCCGAATATTTCACCCCCTTCCGTATCGATCAACGGCCAGTATACCGGCGCAGACGCACAGACGGTGGAACAGACCGTCGCGATACCGATAGAGGAGCAGGTCAACGGATCGCCGGGCATGGAGTACATGCAGAGTACGAACACGAATACCGGCAATATGAATGTCAGCGTGACCTTCGAGGTCGGAACGAATGTACATATCGCCGCGCTGAACGTTCAGAACCGCGTGGGCATCGCCGCCCCCCTCCTGCCCTCCGTGGTCAGTAAACTCGGGCTGACGGTGCGGGCCCGCAACCCGGACCAATTGATGATGGTGGCGGTCTTTGCACCGAAGGGGACCCACAACATCACTTTCCTGGATAACTATACGAATATATTTATCAGTGACGCTCTTTTGCGGGTGCCGGGCGTAGGCGATATCCAGGTAAGAGCGGATCAGTTCAGTATGCGGGTCTGGCTCGACCCCGAAAAGATGGCCAGCTATGGGCTGATGCCAAAGGATGTGACCGCTGCCCTGAATGCGCAGAATGTCTATGTAGCGGCCGGTGCCGTAGGCGCCCCGCCCCAGCAATCCAGCCAGTCCTATGAATTGAATGTCCTGCCCAACGGCCAGTTGCAGAAAGCTTCCGACTATGAGAAGGTAGTGGTCAAAACGATCCCTGACAGCGCACAACGCGGCGGAAGACTGGTATACCTGAAGGATGTCGGACGTGTCGAACTGGGCAAGTTCACTTTTTCCGGTAACTCCTTCGTGGACGGCAAACGCGCCTCCTTCCTCATGGTCTACCAGGCGCCCGGCAGCAATGCGCTGCAGACGGCGGAGAACGTTTTTGCGGAGCTCGAACGACTAAAGAAATTTTTCCCACCCGACGTGGACTATAAAGTGCCTTTCGAATCGGTGACGATCATCAAGACGTCGATCCACGAGGCATTGAGTACCCTCCTGAAAGCCCTGGGACTCGTGGCGCTGGTCGTTTTCCTCTTCCTGCAGAACCTGCGTTCGACACTGATCCCCATCCTGGCCATCCCGGTTTCTATCCTTGGCTGTTTTTGTTTCTTTATCCCCCTGGGATTTACGATCAATACGCTGACGATGTTTGGCTTTGTACTGGCCATCGGGATCGTGGTGGACGACGCCATTATCGTAGTGGAAGCCGTACAGCACTATATTGATGAAAAGGGTATGTCGGCAAAGGAAGCGACCTACCATGCGATGAAGGAGATCTCCGCGCCCGTGGTGGCGATCGCCCTGATCCTCGCCGCCGTCTTTGTGCCGGTAGGCTTTATCCCGGGTATCGTAGGCAGGCTGTACCAGCAATTCGCGATCACGATCGCTATCTCGGTGATCCTTTCAGCCTTTACAGCCTTATCGCTGACACCGGCCCTTTGCAGCCTGCTCCTGCGACCAACGTCCGTACAAAACCGACGGAATTTTCTTGCCCGGTTCTTCGTCGGCTTTAATCGCTTTTTCGGAAGCATGACAAGGCGCTATGGCAATGGGGTGCGGCATAGCATCCACGGAGCAAGATATATCGTCATCCTCCTCCTTTGCATTCTCATCGGCACCATCCTCCTTTTCAAGAACAAACCTTCCAGCTTTATCCCCTCGGAAGACGATGGCAGGATCTACGTAACCTATCAACTTCCGGAAGCATCTTCCGTAACACAGTCTGTGGCGGTGATCACGAAGCTCATGAATATCGTAGGCAAGACCCCTGGCGTGAACCATTTTGCGGCCCTGTCGGGTCTGAACATCCTCAATGGCGGCTCCAACTCCAACAACGGAACGATCTTCGTCATGTTAAAACCCTGGGGAGAGCGATCCAAACCGGAAGAAAAGGTGCCGGGTCTGATCAGCGTAATCCAGGGCCGCATCGCAAAGGCCGGTATCAAGAACGCAAATGTCGTCGTCGTAGCGCCGCCGCCTGTCCGCGGTATCGGCCGGGCGGCCGGATTTTCCATGCAGATCGAGCAGGGGAATACCAGCGATGACGTTCATGCCTTCGAGGCAGTGGTGAAGAAATTCGTGGCTGCGTGTAAAAAGAACCCGGCCACATCCACGGCATTTTGCTATTATGGCGCCCATACGCCCAGCTATAACCTCACGGTGGACCGCGACAAGTGCCAGAAGCTCGGCGTAAATATCTCCGATGTGTTTAACACGATGCAGGCCTATATGGGCAGCCTCTTCGTAAATAATTTTACCCTCTATGACCGTACCTTCCATGTGGTGATCCAGGCGGACACGACCTTTCGCGCCCTGATCTCCAATATGGACAAGTACTATGTGCGCAACCAGGCCGGACAAATGCTGCCGCTGAGCACGCTGATCAGCTATGTGCCGGTGGAGACCGCGCCCCTGATCACCCACTTCAATATCTTCCGCAGCGCCGAAGTCGACGGCTCGACGCCGCCGGGATACAGTTCCGGCCAGGGTATCGAAGCCTTGAAACAGATCGCCGCCAAAGTGCTGCCCCAGGGGTATACCTATGAGTTTTCCGGGCTTGCCTATGAAGAGATAAAGGCGGGAACGACAACGGTCTATATTTTCCTTTTCTGTATCGTTTTTGTATTTCTTTTCCTTGCCGCGCTATACGAAAGCTGGTCCGTACCCCTTTCCGTCATGCTGGCCTTCCCCATCAGCGCCTTTGGAGCCATCCTCACGCTGACCTTCCTGCCAAAGTTGACAAACAACGTCTATGCCCAGATCGGACTGATCACCCTGATCGGACTTTCCGCCAAGAATGCGATCCTCATCGTGGAATTTGCAAAGTTGCGGGTGGACCGTGGGGAGGACTTGCTGCAGTCTATCCTCGAGGCCGTCAAATTGCGTTTTCGACCGATCATCATGACCTCGATGTCCTTTGTCTTCGGTGTCATGCCCCTGGTGCTGGCTACCGGCGCCGGAGCGGTAGCTCGAAACACGATCGGTTTCGCCGTATTGGGTGGCATGCTTGCCTCCTCTTCCATGGCGATCTTTATCGTGCCGGTGCTCTTTGTCCTCTTCACCCGTCTCTCCTACGGCAAAAAACAACTGGCCTGGCTAAAGGCACACCACGAAGAGCTGATGGAAAGAGCCCGAAAGGTCGAAGAACAGAACATCGACCCCGAACTGGAATACGAGATCGCGCTTGCGCACGAGGAACATAAATCGGTCGTTCCGCCCTCAAACGATTGATCGGATTGGTAACGTTTTAGTTTACTCAGTCCTCAAACTCTTCACCGGATTCGCCATCGCGGCCCGCATCGCAAGGAAACTCACCGTTACCAACGCAATCAACAGCGCCATCACCCCCGCCAGCACAAAAACCCACCAACTGATCGTCACCCGGTAGGCATAGTCCTGCAACCACCGGTTTAAGGCATACCAGGCCAACGGCCAGGCAATCCCGTTGGCGATCAGCACCAGCACGATAAAATGACGGGACAGCAGCCCGACGATACTGGACAGAGAGGCGCCCAACACTTTTCGGATCCCTATTTCCTTGATCCTTTTCTCGGCGGAATAGGAAGCAAGCCCAAACAGGCCCAGACAGGAAATAAGGATGGCCAGCACTGCCAGGATCCCGACCATCTGGCTGACCTGCGCATCCGCCCGGTAGACCTCTTTAAAATGATCGTCGAGGAACTGGTACTCGAACGGATGCTCGGGAAAAATATTCTTCCAGGTGGATCGAATAAATGAAATGGCCTCCGTCGCCTTGCCACCGCTGATCTTTACCGACAAGGTGCTGAACCCCCAGTCCTTCTGGTTGAAAAGGAACATCGTCTCTATTTTATTATGGAGGGAATTGAAATTGAAATCCCGGGCGATGCCGACAATCGAGCCGGCGCTGTCAAACCCAAAATGCTTCCCGATCAAAGACGACAATGGCGTATTGGGCTCGTCTTTGATCAGCTCCCTGGCCAGGGCTTCATTGATGATATATTCTTTTCCGTTGGCCTGCTTTTCCTGGGAAAAATTTCTCCCCATCGCCAGTTGTATCTTATAAAGGTTTAAATAATCCGCGTCTACGATGAGCCGGGTGGACGTCAGTTGCCGAAGGGGACCATTTCCCCGGAACTCGATACCGGATTGGTCGAGGTGGCTGCCCAATTGGTCCTGCGCCGCCGTCACCCCCGAAACAAGCGGACTGGCGGATAGCTCTTGTTTCAACAGATCATATTTCCGGGCGGTAACGCCATCCAGCGGTATCGTCACTACCTGGTCCCGGACAAACCCGGGATCCCGCCCCTGCATATAGTTAAGCTGACGGGCGACGAATATGGTGGCGATCATCAAAAATATGGCGCTTGCAAATTGCCCGACCACCAGGACATTCCGGATACCGCCCTTGTTTTTTCCGCTGAGCAATACGCCCTTCAACACTTTTACCGGTTGAAAAGAGGACAGGTAGACCGCTGGATAGAGTCCGGAGATCAATCCTACCAGGATAGTCCCCATCAGTACGGCCACCAGCAGCCAGGGGTGTTGCAGGAGTTGCGTTCCCAATTTCCGCTGGCTCAGGTTGTCGATGTACGGAAGGATGAGAAGTACCAGCCCCATCGCAATCACCAATGCGATCAGCGACAGCAGGACCGTTTCCCCGAGGAATTGAAAACCCAGTTGTGAACGCCGGGCGCCGATCGATTTCCGGATGCCGACCTCCTTGGCCCGTTCCGACGAACGCGCCGTGGAAAGATTCATGAAGTTGATACAGGCTATAAGCAGCACGATCAGGGCGATGGCCGTGAAGATATTGGTATAGTTCTTATCAAATTTTTGGAAGTTGATATAGTCGAGGCCGATATCGGAAGCATTCGCATGCACATCCCGGAACGGCAACAGGAAAAGTTCGTAATACTTCCAACCCTCCCCTCCCGCCATATGCTTTTTCAGATAAGCCGGGAATTTTCGTTCCAACGCCGCCGCATGGGTATGCGGAGCGAGTTCTACATAGGTATTCAGCCAGTTACCTCCCCAGTTATTCAGCCATTGCGGCCTGTAAATGGTATTGAACGAAAATAAGGCGTCGAACTGGAACTGTGAATTGGCCGGCAGATCCTCCATGATAGCGGTAACCCTGAAGAGCAGGGTATCGTTCGCATAATGATGGATCGTCTTGCCGATGGGATCGGCATTGCCAAATAATTTACGGGCGGCGGACGCTGTCAGCACGGCGCTGTTGGGTTTTTGAAGCGCCGCCTCCCGATCACCTTTTAGCAACGGAAAGTCGAACATCCGGAGAAAGACCGAGTCGACAAAAAAGACTTGTGAAAAATACTCCCTTTTCTCGTCGTATGTCATTTGATACTGGTTGTTCCACCGCACCCGGCTATAATTCAGGACCTCGGGGAACTCGGCCTTCATGGTCGGCCCCATCGGGAACATCGACAACGCCACTTTCTGGGAAGCCACCATCCCCGGGAACTTCTGTACTTCATTCAACCGGTATATATTCCGGGTGTGGAAGTTGTCAAAGCTCTTCTCATAAAAAACGAACAGGAAGATCACGATACAGGCGGCAAGACCGGTGGCAAGACCGATAATGTTGATGGCGGAATATATTTTGTGCCTGCGCAGGTTGCGCCACGCGATCCGGAGATAGTTTTTTAGCATGCCGGGGGTTTTTCTGATTTGATGCGAACAGACCGGCAATTAGCTACATAAAGAATGCCGGTTTGGCAAATGTATATGGATCAACTCGTTGTGGTTAGCAAATTCAGGAAGCTGGTCGTTTTCGTTACACCGGATGTTCGCTTTTCATTTAAACCTTTCCAACAACCTGTCCGAAGCCTCTTTATACGCCTGGTGCGCCCCCTTTTCCCGGATCTCCTTCCCCGCCTGCTCATTCATGCCGTTGGGTGTAGCCGCATGCTGCGCCAGCTCCCGGAATTCGATCGGGTCCGAATGCTGCGCCAGGTAGGACAATGACTGGAACATATTCGCGATATAGGCGTTGGCCGTCTCCCGGGGCACTCCATGCGTCGTCGTCCAGTCGCTCAGCGTATCCAGCAGTTCGTAAAAAGGCGTGATAAGCCCGGTCAGCGTCCATATGACATGCAACTGACCTTCGTCTTTTACCGGGAGCGGCTGACCGACATAGCTAAACAAACGAACGACCGTATCATTGGCGCGATAAAGAGGGATCGGACAATTGTGTTGCATTACCGTCGGTAAGGGAATGGCCCGGGCAAGATCGACTGCAGGTGCGACGGCCGCCGCCAGCCCCGCATAGCTCAACAACGGGACCAGGGAGACGACTATATGCCGCCGGTCGAATCGCAAGGCTCCCAACACCTCCGCTGCAACGGCCGGTCGTACGGAGATGAAAACGATATCGCTCCGGTCCAGTACTTCCTGGTTAGTGCCCATCCGATGCACCAGGGCCGGATATTTGCCGGCCAGCCCCAGCGAATTTTCTTCATTGCGGGGTGAAAGATAAATGACTATGTCTTTGGCCGCCGATGTGCAGAGCCCCTCTACAAGCGCGCCGGCAATTTTCCCGACACCGATAAAACCTATTTTCATATGGCCAAAGATAACTATTTATGCAAATGACACCCTTCCTGCAAATTGACTATAAATCCCCGTATTTTTATACATGCAACCTTCTTTCCTGCAAGCATTGCTTTGTCTGTCGACCGGCGTCACCCTCATCGTAGTGCTGACGACCCGTTACCGGGTACACGCCTTCTTTGCCTTACTGCTTTCCTGTCTCGTGGTGGGCCTGGGGGTCGGCTTCCCCCTGAATGATGTTGTCGCCACGGCCAAAGATGGCTTCGGTAATATCATGAAGTCGCTGGGACTGATCATCGTGCTGGGCACTACATTGGGTGTCGTCCTTGAATACACCGGGAGTACCCGGGTGATGGCCGCCTATATCCTAAAAAAGATAGGGCCGCGCCGCGCCGCCGCGGCGATCAGCCTGACGGGCTTTATCGTGGGCCTGCCTATTTTTTGTGACTCGGGTTTTATCGTTCTCAGCGGTCTCAACCAATCCCTGGCAAAAAGCTCCCGTATTCCCATGGCCGTTATAGCCGTCTCACTGGCAACGGGGCTGTATTCGGTTCACTGTCTGATTCCACCACATCCCGGCGCCGCCGCCGCCGCAGGTACCATGGGCGTTGACTTCGGTCGTCTCATCGTCGCCGGTGTCCTCGTAGCCATTCCCGCCGCCGTTATCGGTCATTGCTGGGCCCGTTATGCCGGCCGCAACGGGATGAGTGCCGAATCGCTCGTCCCGTCAACGCAGCCGGCAACCGCATCCGGAACACCACCCACCCCGCTAACCGCTAACCAAGACGATCACCCCACACCCCAAACCGCCAGTCAGGAGATCTCCCCCTTCAGGGCCTTCCTCCCCGTCATAACGCCCATCCTCCTTATCGCCCTAAAATCGTTTTTCCTCGTCGAACATACCACCGGACTTCGCTGGCTTTCCATTTTTCTCTCGCTGGGTGATCCCGTGATCGCGCTCCTCACCGGAGTCCTGCTGGCCTTTACCGGAGGCCGGTCCTGGAACCGCATCGTTATCGGCAGGCTACTCAATGACTCCGTGGAGAAAGCTGGCAGCATCCTCGTCATCATCGGCGCCGGCGGCGCTTTTGGGGCAATCCTCGCCGCGACGAAGATGGGTGAACAGTTGAGCGCCCACCTGCCACTGGCCGGCATGGGAATTTTCTTCCCTTTCCTGCTGACCTTCCTCCTGAAAACGGCACAAGGCTCCTCCACCGTCGCCATCATCACCGCCGCATCTATCGTAAAGCCCCTCCTCCCCGCCCTGGGCCTGGCATCCGGCAACGGACCCCTGCTTTGCATTTTGTCGATGGGCGCGGGCTCCATGATGATCTCCCATGCCAATGATGCCTACTTCTGGGTGATCGCCCGCTTCTCCGGTCTCGATATGCGAACGATGCTAAAAGTATACTCGATGGCCACCCTCTTTATGGGACTGACAGCTTATGGAACGGTTTATCTTTTCTCACGCTTTTTATCCTGATCGCTATGCATATCCTCATTGCCCCCAACGCTTATAAAAACAGCCTTACCGCAGCGGAGGCCGCCGACGCCATCCATGCCGGTCTGCAAGAAAGCAGCCTCGACTGTCATTGCGAATGCTTTCCCATCGCCGATGGAGGCGACGGTACGGGCAGTCTACTCCTAAAAAGATCCAAGGGCATTTCCATCGATGTCTCCGTACAGGACCCGCTCGGAAGACCCATCACCGCGCCCTTTGGTTGGATCGACCCATCCACCTCGCCGGTCAGCGAACAGCCAACGGCAATCAGCGAACCGCCAACGGCGATCATCGAACTTGCCGACGCTTCCGGTCTTCGTCTGCTGCAAACCGGTGAGGCCAACGCCCTCCGGGCCTCCACTACCGGCACCGGACAGCTTCTCAAAGCGGCCCTCGACAAAGGCGCCCGCCGGATCATCCTTTGTATCGGCGGCTCCGCCACCGTCGACGGAGGTATCGGAATTCTTTCTGCGCTCGGCGCCCGCTTCCTGGATAGTAGTGATAACCCCCTGCCCCCGATTCCCGAAAAACTGCCCGAATTAAAACGGATCGATCTCAGCGGTCTTCATCCCTCTCTCTTCGATGCAGCGACCGGGTCCGCGACCAGGACCGGCATGGCCGCCGATGCAGGGACCAGGATCATTGTCCTTTGCGATGTAGACAACACCCTCCTCGGCCCCGCCGGATCGGCCGCCGTCTTCGGCCCCCAAAAAGGCGCGTCCACCCCTGAAATGGTCCGTCAACTGGATACGGCGCTCTCACATCTAAGAGACATCGTGCTCGACACTACCGGCAAGGACATGGCCTCCGTCCGTTATGGCGGCGCCGCAGGCGGAACGGCCGCGGGACTCTATGCGCTGTTGAATGCACAACTGGTCAATGGCGCCGACTTTTTTCTTCAGTACACGGGCTTTGACGCCAGCCTGGAGAAAGCCGGTCTCGTCATCACCGGGGAAGGAAGCATCGATGAACAGACCCTACAGGGTAAAGGTCCTTTCGCCGTGGCCAAAAAAGCGCGCCGGTACAAGATCCCGGTGATCGGCCTCGCCGGGAAGCTTCCCCCGGAGCCCTCTCCCGAGCTGATGGAATATTTTGACGCCCTCCTTCCCATCGGTCATGCACCGCAAAGCCTGGAAGAGGCGCTCCTGAACACGGCCGCCGATCTCCGCCAGACCGCAACGACCCTCGGCGATCTGCTGGCACTTAGGACAAAATCGGATAGGTTTGAGTGAAGAATTGAGCAGCGCAGAACCCCGGTGATTCGTATTTTCATACCATGAAATCACACAATTTCTTTGCCTGGGCATCGATCAGCCTGTTATCCTTGTCCGCCACCGCTCAAACGACAAATAATAACGATGCCCGTGGCAATCTCGCCATCATCGCCACTGCCACCGGATCCAGCCGTCCCGGCGAGACCCTGACCAACCTCAACGATGGGCTCACCCCAGCCACGCCGGGATATAGACGCCGCAACCGGCCCCAGCCTATACTTAGTGCCCCCTGGGTAGAATATGACTGGCGCCAGCCCGTCCGTACCAACGAGATCTCCGTCTATTGGTGGGATTATACCGGCACCGCCCACATCCCCATCGCCTATCACATACAATATTGGGACGGCAATAATTTCGTCCCCGTTCACAACGCTACCGGCCTCGGGCTGGTAAACAACGGCTTTAATAATACCAGCTTTGACGAAATTAATACGACCCGCCTCCGGGTGGAATTGGACTCGACGGATCGCTACGCCTCCACCCTCCTGGAATGGAAGGTCATGGAGTCCAAAGACATGTCCCCTCTTCCGCCAGTCACCATCGCCGGCGTCGACCGCGACGTGATGCTGGGAGGAAAGACCTGGCTCGCCGGCGTGATCAAGTCGGTACATCCCGTCACCCGGACCGCCTGGAACAAGACCTCCGGTCCCGGCACGGCCTCTTTTAGCAATGCCGGTGCAACTGAAGGAACGGCAACTTTTTCCGCTCCCGGCGACTATACCCTTACCCTCACCGCCTGGCAGGGAAACCTTTCCTCCGCATCCACTATAAAAGTAAAGGTGCGCCCCCTGCCGCCTGTCAAGCGACTGGACGTAGTCTATACCAAACATTATAGCGTCGACAGCAAACTCTGGAATGACCGGGCGAAATCGATCATCGTCAACTGGATCCCTTTCTGCATCGACCAGATCAATCGCAGCGATCTTTCCACCGGCCAGGGTGGCATCGATAATTTCATCGAAGCGGCAAAAGCCCTGAGAGGGGAACCACACGGAAAACACAAAGGTTATGTCTTTTCCAATGCATGGGTCCACCAGACCGTAGAGGCGATGTGCGAAGCCCTGATGGTCGATCCAAAAGGCGACGGAGAGATCATCGCCGCCCAGGAGAAGATGAAAAAGACCCTCGAACAATGGATCCCCATTATCCTCTCCGCACAGGAGCCCGACGGATACCTGCAGACCGCCTACACCTTACGGGATACCAGCCGCTGGCATGATCGCTGGTCCCCCGAAAGCCGGGGTAACCATGAAGGTTATACCGCGGGTTATTTTATCGAGTCCGCCATCAACCATTATACCCTCACCGAAGGAAAGGACCGACGACTCTATAATGCCGCCAAGAAACTCGCCGACTGCTGGGTCGCCCATATCGGCCCCGGCAAGATCGCCTGGTTCGACGGCCACCAGGAAATGGAACAGGCGCTGGTCCGTTTTGGCCGCTTCGTCAACGATATGGAAGGCCATGGTCATGGCGATTCCTATATCCGGCTTGCCAAGTTCCTGCTGGATAACAGGCATGGCGGCAGTGACTACGATCAGAGCCGCGTCCCGGTACAGGAACAATATGAAGCCGTGGGACACGCCGTACGCGCTACCTACACCTATTCCGGCATGGCAGATATAGCTGCGGAGACAGGTGATATAGACTATCAAAGCGCCGTCCTCTCCCTCTGGGATAATATGGTCAACAAAAAATATTATATCACCGGCGGCATCGGCAGCGGCGAAACCTCGGAAGGCTTCGGCCCCAATTATTCGCTGCGCAACAATGCCTATTGCGAATCCTGTTCGAGCTGCGGGCTCATCTTCTTCGAATATAAAATGAACCTCGCCTATCACGACGCCAAATACGCGGATCTGTACGAAGAGACGATCTATAACGCCCTTTTGGGTTCCCTGTCCCTCGACGGGAAAGACTTCTATTATACCAACGCCCTTGCCGCCGAACAGCCCCGTTATGCATGGCATGTCTGCCCCTGCTGCGTCGGCAATATTCCCCGCACGCTGCTCATGATGCCGACCTGGACCTATGTCCGTGGCGACGATGGCCTCTATGTAAACCTCTTTATCGGCAGTACGATGAAAATCGAAAAAGTGGCGGGCACGGATGTGGAAATGGTCCAAAAGACGGACTATCCCTGGAACGGAAAGGTGTCCATGACCGTTAATCCAAAAGTATCCAAGGAGTTTACGCTGTATATCCGGGTACCCAACCGCACCACCAGCGAACTCTATACCCCCGTCCCCAGCGTCAGCGGTCTCACGTCGATCTCCGTCAATGGCAAGTCGATCACCCCCTCTATCGTAAAAGGATATGCGGTCATTCGGCGCACCTGGAAAAAAGGGGACAAGATCGAAATGGAACTGCCGATGAAGATCCAAAAAGTGATGGCCAGCGATAAGGTCGATGCCGACAAAGGCCGCGTAGCCCTGCGTTATGGACCCCTGTTGTACAACGTTGAGACCGCCGACCAGCAAAATATCAACCAACCCATCGGACCTACCCCGCTCTCCCTGAAATGGAAAGATAATTTCCTCCATGGCGTAATGACGATCAACGGGACCTGGGCCGACGGCAGCCCCCTCGTGGCCATCCCCAACTATACCCGACTTAACCGTTTAAAACCAACCCCGACCCCCGAAAACGAAATGGAAAAGAAACCGATCTCTATCGTATGGATAAAAGACTGATCCCGCTGCTGTTCCTGTTGACATCGACTTCTACCCTATTGTACGCGCAACAGGCACAGCCCGTCGCAGCCCTCCACAATGCGTCCTTTACCCTTCAACCCGCCGGCAACGGCATCGGCGGCCTTTGGAAGACCGGCGACAGGTACCTGACCAACTATGTCCGGAAGGGCAAGGTCTTTGGCGATGTCGTCGTACGATTTCACGAGGCCGGTGGCACGCTGGATTCTCTAAAGAAAACGGCAACGGATTTCCAGCAGGACGGGCAGTCCATCGGCAACTCCGATCCATCCGCAGATCATCCGCACCCGCTCCTTCTCTCCCAGGTCTTTAATCTGAAAGGCGAAAAGCTTTTCTGGACGATCACCCTGGCCAATGAGGCGAAGGTCCCGCTTACCATCGAAGACCTCGCCCTGCCCCTGGCTTATAACAGCGGCGGCGGCGAGAACCCCACCGAGATCTTCGAACAACGGGTGATCAAACATCATTTCATATCCGGTAATAATTCTTTTCTCTTTTGGGAAAGACCCACCGGTGTAGGCCCCTATCTCGTCCTCCTCCCCCTCGCCGGCACTTCGCTGGAATATTTCTCGACCAATGCCGCAGGAGCCGGGCGCGGCGCCTTCCAGGCCTTTATCCATGCCGCCCATACCAGCCATTTGGAAACAAGAGGGACCTGGCGTCAACCGGTATCTACCGCTACTATCCCGGCCCACGGACGTCGTGTCGAACATTTTGTCTTCCGCTGGGCCAAAGACTATGAAGATATCCGCAGGATCCTCGTCGAAGAAGGGTTGATCGATATCCGCATCATGCCGGGAATGACCATCCCAACCAACCTCGATGCAACGGTTGCATTGAACACACATCAGAAGATCTGCGCGCTCCTGCCCGAGTTCCCCGCCGGCACCTCCATCACACCCCTCCCCGGTAATGCGCCCTACCAACGCTATAAAATAAAATTCTCCCATCCCGGCGAAAACCGGATCACTATCCAATACGGCGACCATTACAAGACCTATCTTGAATTCTTCGTAACCGAGCCGTTGGAAACGCTTTACAAAAAAAGAGCGGCATTCATCGTCAACCGTCAGCAGCATAAAGACCCTTCCAAATGGTACGACGGCCTCTTCTCGATCTATGACATGAAGAACCATACGCTCCGCGGACCCGACAATCCCGATTATTTCGATACCAGCCGGCTTAGCTATGTCCTCACCTGCGACGATCCC
>NZ_DASYCH010000023.1:0-2749 GCF_036500295.1 Puia sp.
CGTATGCATCGCCGTAAAAGAACTCCCCCTGAATGCCCGCATCGAAATAAGCGCCCTCGCTCTATTAAATTAAACTGAACCAACATGAACGAGATCCCTTACTACCATGTCGACGTCTTTTCCGCAATACCCTTCTCTGGCAACGGCCTCATCGTCTTCACGGAAGCAGAAAGCTTCAGCGCCGCCACCATGCAAACCCTCACACAGGAAATGCGGCAATTTGAAAGTATTTTCCTGCAAGAGATCAGGGACAACACCATAAAAGCCCGCATTTTCACCTGTTCCGAAGAACTCGATTTTGCCGGTCATCCCGTCCTGGGCGCCGCCGCCGTTTTACATGATCAAAAATATCCCGATCATAAAAGAACGACCTGGACTTTCCAACTCAACGCAAAGACAGTAACGGTCACCACGGAAAGAAGCGCCAGCACCTATGACGCAGCCATGGATCAGGGAAAAGCCGAATTCGGCAGAACACTCGACGCCGCAGAAACAAGATCTATCCTCGATTACCTCAACGCTACCCCGCAAGACCTTTACCCCGGGCTCCCTGTCACCGTTGTTTCCACCGGACTGCCTTACCTGATCATCCCATTTAAGAACAACCAGTTCAAAGCAAACATCGGTGCCCCCGGTCTCGAAGAAAAACTGCATCATTTTGGCGCTAAATTCATCGGCCTGCTCGACATCGAAACCCGTAGTATACGCACAGGCGACAACGATGGATCCGTCGAAGACATCGCCACCGGAAGTCTCGCCGGGCCCGCCGGCGCTTACCTGGTAAAACACGGCCTCGAAAAAGCCGATCAGCTGATCCAACTACAACAGGGCAAAAACCTTTCCCGCAACAGCAGGCTTTATGTACAACTCAAAACCTGCTCCGACAACACCCACAATGTATTCGTGAGCGGTAGTGTCTGTAAAATAGCTCGTGGATTATTGGAACCTTTCGACGATCGATCCGACCCTTCCTGAAAAAAATAGGCGCCCCCCATGGAAGCCCCCGATGAATTCAATCGTATCCTGCAAGCTTTCCTCGAAGGGTAACGCCGCCACACCCACTATCACCCCAGTCCGAACATTGTATATACAACGTTTCGTTTTCCGTTTTAGAGTACCCCCCACGGCCGCAAACCCGCCCAAACCTCCTCGCTGATGCTCCAGAGACAGACTGTCCTAACCCGCGCACCCCCTGTATCGAAAACGCACAACAAACGGCGATGCGCCGCCGAATAATCAATTGAATGTCAATGTATAGTAAATCCGGCACCCCTTTGGTCCCCAATAAGGTAACCAACGATGTCACCATGTTCCGTAACTACTTCCTCACCGCCTGGCGCAACCTCACGCGCAACAGGGCCTACAGCACCCTCAACATCCTCGGCCTCTCCATCGGCATGGCCGTCGCCCTCCTCATCGGCCTCTGGGTCGAATATCAATACTCCTACGACCGGTTCCTCCCCGGTCATGAGAACGTCTACCAGGCGCATACCCGCTTCGTCCGCAACGGCCAGCCCGACCAGTTGATGGCCACCCCCTTTCCTCTCGCCGCCGCTCTCCGCAAAGAGATCCCCGAGATCCGCTATGTCGCCCACACCGACTGGATGGGCGCCCACGATCTGCTCGTCGGCGAGAAAAAAGTATTTCTCACCGGCGCCCAGGCGGAAGAAGATTTCTTCAAGATCTTTCCTTACCCCACACTCAAAGGAACGCTCAACAACGCACTCGACGACACCTATTCCATCGTCCTGACCCGATCCACCGCCCGCTCCCTCTTCGGCGATGCAGATCCCATCGGCAAGACGGTCCGCATCGACAACCAGAACAACCTCGTCGTAAAAGCCGTCATCGCCGACCTCCCGGCAAATTCCACCTTCGATCTGCACTTTGTCGTCCCATTCAGCTATAATATTCTCGCCAACGACTGGGTTCGCAAGACCGCCGAGACGGGCAGCTGGGATCAGAACGCCTTCCAAACCTTCGTCGCCCTCCAACCCAATACCCCCCTTCAACAACTCGACTCCAAACTCGCCGCAGCCGTAAAAAAATACGATCCCATCAACTTTAAGAACGCAAAGGAAGAGGTGTTCTTACATCCCATGACCCAGTGGCACCTCTACTCCGAATTCAAGGCCGGCAAACAGGATGGCGGCTTCATCGAATACGTCCGCCTCTTCAGCGTCATCGGCGTACTCGTCCTGCTCATCGCCTGCATCAACTTCATGAACCTCGCCACCGCCCGCAGTGAAAAACGCGCCCGCGAGGTCGGCGTCCGCAAAGCCATCGGCTCCCAGCGTCGCGATCTCATCCTCCAGTTCCTCGTCGAATCCCTCGTCATTACGCTCCTCGCCGCATTCATCGGCCTGGGCCTCGTGGAACTCGCCATTCCCGCATTCAACAACCTCACTAATGCCGCCATCCGCGTCCCCTATGGAAGTCCCTTGTTCTGGGCCATCATGATGGGCTATGTCCTGGTCACCGGCCTGCTCGCCGGCAGCCGTCCCGCGGTATACCTCAGCTCCTTTCGACCGATAAGTGTCCTTAAAGGATCTTTTCGAGCGGGACGCGGGGCCGCGCTTCCGCGCAAGCTCCTCGTCATCCTCCAATTCACCTGTAGCATCGCCCTCATCATCGGCACCGCCCTCATCTATCGCCAGGTCCAATACGTCAAAGACCAGCCGACAGGCTACGATGCCGATCGCCTCGTCCTCGTCGACGGCAGCCAGGATCTCAACCGCAATTACCCCGG
>NZ_DASYCH010000024.1:0-38217 GCF_036500295.1 Puia sp.
ATCACCTTCCCATACACATCCGTCAGCCGGAACGGCCTCCCCTCATATTGATACGTAAACTTCTCGTGATCGAACCCCAGCTGATTCAGGATCGTCGCCTGGATATCGAACGGCGTCGTCTTCCCGCTGATCGCCGAATACCCGATCTCATCCGTCTCCCCATAAGAGAAGCCTTTCTTGACACCCGCACCGGCCATCCAAATAGTAAACGCATCAGTATGATGATCCCTCCCCTTAAAAGGGTTTTGTTTTCCTTCGCGGTTCTCCATCATCGGCGTCCGGCCAAACTCCCCGCCCCACACCACCAGCGTATCCTCCAGCAGTCCCCGCTGTTTCAGATCGAGGATCAGCGCGGTGATACACCGGTCCACCTGCCGGCATTTATTGATAAACCCGATATCGATGGCCAGACTCGCATCCGTCCCGTGACTGTCCCAACCCCAGTCAAACAGCTGGACAAACCGCACTCCCTTCTCCACCAGCTTCCGCGCCAGCAACACATTATTCGCAAAACAGGCCTTCCCCGGCTGCGTCCCATAAAGTTCATGGATATACGCCGGCTCGTCATTGATGTTCATCGTTTCCGGCACAGAGATCTGCATCTTGTAGGCCATCTCATACTGCGAGATGCGCGATAAGATCTCCGGGTCCCCATATTCCTTGTACTCCGAAGCATTCACTTCATTGATCGCATCGATCGACGCCTTCCGCAGGTCCCGGCTCATCCCCGCCGGGTCTTTGATAAACAACACGGGATCCCCCTCGCTGCGGCATTGCACACCCTGGTAGACACTCGGCAGGAAACCGCTGCCCCAGACACTCTTGCCCGCGTCGGGAAACTTCCCCCCGCTGGTCAGCACCACAAACCCCGGCAGGTTCTCATTCTCCGTCCCCAGCCCGTAAGTCACCCAGCTTCCCATACTCGGTCTTCCCAACCGCGGCGAACCCGTCTGCACCAGCAACTGCGCCGGCGCATGATTGAACTGATCTGTTCCTACAGCCTTCAAAAAACAAAGCTCATCGACGATCGTCGACAGGTGGGGCATATGCTCGCTCACCCAGGCTCCGCTCTGTCCATGCTGCGCAAACTTCGCCTGCGGTCCCAGCATCTTGGGCACACCCCGGATAAAGGCAAATCGCTTTCCGGCCAGCAGCGACTCCGGGCAGTCCTGTCCGTCCAGCCGAGCCAGCGCCGGTTTGTAATCAAACAACTCGAGCTGCGAAGGCGCCCCCGCCATATGCAGATAGATCACCCGTTTGGCCTTCGCCGGGAACATCGGCAACCTCGCGGCCAGCGGATGCGCCGGGTCAAAGACGATGCCGCCGTCAGAACCCGCGCTCGTGGCGCCATGACAGCCCGGCAACAACGATCCCAGCGCCAACGCGCCAAAACCAAAGGCGCACTCCTGTAAGAAATGCCGCCGCGTATACTGCCGCGCCACGGCCATCTCCGCCTCGCGCAACAGTCGTTGATTATGTAATTCCTTCTGGGTCATAATAAACTCAATTTTTCGTCACCACCTCATCCAGGTTCAACAACGCACTCGCCACCACCGTCATGGCGTCCTGCCTGGCAGCATAGTGAGCATTCGCCTTTTCATACAACGCCACCAACGCCGTCCGCGAAGCGGGCTTCATCGGCTTCAATAAAAGGTCCTCATATCCCTGCTCGATCCCCTTCTCCACATCCCCCGCCGCCAACATCTTCTTCGCCAGATGCTGCGCCGCATCCAGGTACACCGAGTCATTCAACAACACCAGCGCCTGCAAAGGCGTATTCGTCCGGATCCGCCGTGCCGTACATCCCTCGCGCGCCGTCGCGTCAAAGCTGATCATCGAAGGGTAGGGGGCCGTTCGCTTCCAATACGTATACACCGCGCGCCGGTACTGCTCCCCGCCCTTGCTCTTCTGCCAGTCCTGCCCATTCCAGGGGGAAAGCCAGATCCCCTTCGGCTGCCAGGGCATCACCGAGGGCCCGTATAGCTCTCCATCGAGTAGCCCGCTTACCGCAAGCGCCTGATCGCGCACCTGCTCGGCCGAAAGCCGCACCCGCGGCGCCCGGGAATAATACCGGTCGTCAGGGTCCTTGGCTGCGGCATCGGGGCTCACCTTCGAATCCTGCCGGTAGGTAGCCGACAAAACCATCTCGCGCAGCAGCCGCTTGACACTCCAGCCATCCTCGTGCATAAACCGCCAGGCCAGCCAATCTAATAACTCGCGGTGCGTCGGCGCGGCCCCCTGCGTCCCGAGGTCTTCCAATGTCTCGACAAGCCCCGTTCCATACAACTGCTCCCAAAGCCGGTTGACCATCGTCCGCGCCGTCAACGGATTCTGCTCACTCGTCAGCCACTGCGCCAGACCAAGCCGGTTCCGCGGCGCATTTGCCGGCCACGGGTTCAACGCATGCGGCGTCGCCGGTTCGACAAGCGCACCCTTCACCAGCCAGTTGCCTTTTTCAAAGACATGCGTCGGCCGGTGCATATCCGCGGGGTTGTCGATCATCACCGGCACCGTCGGTACCTCGGCGGTCACCAGCCGCCAATATAATTTCCGCATCGCCACATCCCCCGGCGGCAGCGACTTCGTAAAATAAAACCAATCGAACTGCAATCCACTCTGATCCTGTTTCTTTATCCGCGGATTCTCATACGTGATAAAGAGATCGTGTACACCCTTCCCTCTCGGCAGGTCCACCTTCGCGATCCGCCAGTCTTTTGTTGTATCCACATTTACCTCACTGATAACATCGCCATCCGGCCTGTCCAAATGGATCGCCCACCGACCCCCGGCCACGATTCCGATATACCGGTAGATCAGTTGATCCCGCCCTTCCAGGTCCACCGCCTTCAACCGCGCCGACCCGTGATTCCGGAAGATCAGCCACTTCGTATCGGCCAGTTCCGCATTCACAAAGGAATCGGCCGTCAGCCCATTGATCGCCGGCTCCCAGGTTCGTAAGAATCGCCGGACTTCTTTGGCCTGAACTTCGGCGGAGCTCGCCCCTCGCTCCTTCTCGTTCTTAACCTTCACCTGCGTTCGGTTATTCCCGCCACGCAGCCGTACCCAGTCCGTCAACCCCACCATCGCTGCACTGTCTGCGCCGGAGAATTTCCGCAACAGCGGGTAGTCGGCATAGGTATCCTCATCCCGCGTATCGTTGAAGAAGGCCATGAATTTATAATATTCGTCGTGCCGGAAGGGATCATAAGGATGGCTATGACATTGTACACAGGCAAACGTCGTCCCCATCAGCGCCTGCCACGTCGTATTCACCCGGTCCAGCACCGCCGCCGTGCGAAACTCCTCGTTGTCGGTGCCGCCTTCGTCATTGGTCATGGTGTTGCGGTGGAAGGCCGTGGCTATCAGCTGGTCATCCGTCGGATTGGGTAACAGGTCACCCGCCAGCTGCTCAGTCAAAAATCGGTTGTACGGCTCATCTTTATTAAAGGCCGAGATCAGCCAGTCCCGGTAGCGCCAGATGCTCCGGCCTTCATCCCGCTCGTAACCTTTCGTGTCGGCATACCGCGCCAGGTCCAGCCATAACGCCGCCCAGCGCTCACCATAATGCGGCGAAGCCAGCAGGCTGTCCACCACCCGCTCATAGGCGCCGGCACTCGTATCGGCAAAGAACTGCCGCGCCAGCGCCGGAGAAGGCGGCAATCCCGTCAGATCGAGACTCACGCGCCGCAGCAACGTGGCCTTGTCTGCATCCTTCGAAGGCGCCAACCCCATCCCGTCCAGCTTATCATAAATAAACCGGTCGATATCATTGCGCACCCAATCCGCCCCCGCACTTCGCCCAAGCCCCCAAAAACCGCCCTTCAGCGCGGGCACCTCCACGGGCTTCACCGGCACATACGCCCAGTGGTCGCCCCACTTCGCGCCCTGCTTGATCCACTTACGCAGCACCGCGATCTCTTCAGCCGACAAGGGCTCCTGCTTATAAGGCATGCGATCCTCCGGATCATGCAGCGTCAGCCGCCGGATCATCTCGCTGTGGTCCGGGTCCCCCGGCACGATCGCCGGCTTCCCCGACTTCGTCTTGCCGAGCGCATCGACGCGGAAAAGCAAACTGAAGTCGGCCTGCCGCCGCACCCCGCCATGACACGTGATACATTTTTTGTTGAAAATAGGCTTCACCTGGGTATTAAAATCGATGGGGCGCTCAGGAGAGAAGATCCGCCACGAAACCAATCCGATCCCCAGCAGGATCGCCACGGCCAAAAGCAAACGTTTATGTCGCAGAAACATACAGCTCAATTTACCCAAATCCCACCAACTCCCCAAATACAAACATCCCCTGATCCGGGTAACCCGTTTACGGTATTGACCAACCCCCAAAATCTCGACAACTTTACATCATCTCATAACCAATTCAACCCATCCATTATGCACACCGGCAAATGGCTGCCAACAGGTTTCAACCTGTTCCTGGCACTACTCCTCATTGTCTCCTGCGAAAAGCAGAACGACCTCCCGGCCCCCGCATCGACGACTCCCCAAACAAAAACGACCGACGGCCTCGTCCCGATGCCTTCCCCCGTCTTTGTCGTCTGGTTCCGCCGCGACAACATCCCCTCGGCCCTTACCAATTTCCAGGGTCGCTTTGGCGGCTGGTCCTTTGTCATCGGCAGCAAAGGATACATCGGCGGCGGTACGGCCGTGACAACCAATAGCAAGCTCTCGACGGCAAAAAATGTGTTCTCCTTCGATACTGCCACAAAGGCCTGGTCGCAAAACGCCACCCCGCCCTCGGTCGTCACCGGCGGCGAAGGCGCCTTCGCCATCGGCAATAACGGCTATGTCCTCACCGGTTCAGAGGATGTTACGCAATACACGTACGCTTACAGCGCGCTCAACAACAGCTGGTCGCCAAAAGCCCCGCTCCCCGGTATCCCCCGCTACTATGCCGTTGGCGTCGCCATCGACGGCAAGGGCTATATCGGTGGCGGTGCCTACCAGCCCGGACTGGGCCTCAATTTCAATAACTGGACCCAATACGATCCCGTCGCCGACCGGTGGACGGAAAAGGCAAGGTTGCCCAATGAACCTACCTACGGCGGCGTCGCCTTTGTCTCCTCCGGCGGAACCGGCGGCAAGGCCTATCTCTGCGGCGGTTATGACAACGAAGGGCGGCTTAGCAAGGCGCTCTGGCAATACGATCCGGCCACGGACCAGTGGACGCAAAAAACAAATTTCCCCGGATCGGGCCGCGCCTGGGCCGTAGGGATGAACACGACAAACGCCGGCTTCATCACCACAGGCTGGGATGGATCGAAAACTCTTGCCGACGTCTGGCGCTATAATTTTGCAACGGATACCTGGGGCACCGAACCGAACATCCCCTATACTGCCCCCATCCAGGGCCTGAACGGCGCCCGCCAGCATGCCTTTGGTTTCGGCATCGGCAATATCATATATATCTGCGGCGGCCTAAGCGGCATCGACAACACCTCCGCCCGCGCAGACCTCTGGTCCCTGGGCATCCCCAACTAAGCAGAAGGCCGGCCCCGGTCTTCCGGGGCCGGCCTTCTCACACCAACCCATCATTCAACGCCTTCGACACCGCCTCCGCCTGCGAATGCACCTGCAGCTTCTCATAAATATTCTTGATATGGGTCCTTACGGTATCAAGACTGATGGCCAGGTCGGCCGCTATCATCTTAAGACCCTTGCCCTTCGAAAGCTGGGTAAGGATCTCTTTTTCCCGGGTCGTCAACCCATAATCCGGCGCCGCCGGCTTCATCGCCGGCTCCTGCATCTTCTGGATGATCATCCGCGCGATACCCGGCGACATCGGCGGCTCTCCCTGCATCACCTGCCGGATCGCATCGGGCAGATGATCGGAAAGATGTTTCTTCAACAGATACCCTGATGCACCCGCACAAATGGCATCCAGCACGTGCCGGTTGTCGTCAAAAATGGTCAGCATGATGATCTGCACTTTCTTATCGATGGTCCTTACCTGCCGCACCGCTTCGATGCCGTTGGTCCCCGGCATATCGATATCCATCAGGATCACCTCGGGTTTCAACTCCCGAACCTGGTCCAGCACTCCCGAAGCCCGCGAAAAACTTCCCAGCAGCAACAGGTCCTTCGACAGCGCCAGCAAATTCCCCAGGCTCTCCCGTAAGCTGTCATTGTCCTCGTATAATAATATTCCAAGCATCCTACAAAATACCCGCAAAACCCCGCCCTTCCTATACCGAAATCAGGGGAGCAACGGACCCCGGCGCAGCCCGATCCATCCGGTTGCCGCATCCGGCATTCAAGCGCCGCATCCGGCACTCAAAGCGCCGCATCCAGCACGATCCTCGTCCCCTGCCCAACCGCCGAATCGATCCAGATCTTCCCCGCCATCGCGGCCGCCCGCTCCCGCATATTATTCAACCCATTCCCCCGGATCACCTCCCCCGTCACAAACCCCTTCCCGTCATCGCTGATCTCCATCTGCAGCGACCCGCGCTCCTGCCGCAGCCGGATCGTCAGGTTCGAACACTGACTGTACTTCGCGGCATTATTCACCGCCTCCTTGAAAAGCAGATATAGGTCCCGCCGTCGCCGGACATCGAGCCTCACCGTTCCCAGGTCCCCCTCTTCCTCGAACCGGTAACGGATATTCGAGGGTTCCAGCAGCTCAGCCGCAAACTCCTTCATCCGCATCAACAGCTGCTCCATCGTATCGTTCTGCGGGTTGATCGCCCAAACGATATCATCCATCCGCTCCATGATCGCCCCGCTCCTGTCCTTTATTTTCTGCAGGCTGTGCTCCATAAACCCGTCGGCCTGCGGCTGCAGCGCCACCTTGCTCAGCACATTGATGCTCGTCAGCGTCGATCCGATATCGTCGTGCAGGTCGCGGGCGATATTATTGCGCATCTTCTCCATCTCCACCATCCGCCGGGCATTGTGGACCACCCGGTTCCGGTTCACTACGATCACCCCGATCGCCACCAGTAAGATCACAAAGATCACCGCCCCCCACTCGAATGCCTTCTGGGACTCCACGATGACTCTCTGCCGCTGCACTTCCAGCCGGGTGAGCTCCTGGTCCTTCTTCAGCAACCTGATCTCGTGCTCTTTCTTGTCGATATTGTATTGGGCTTCCATCCGGCTTAGCTGCAGCTTGATCTCGCTTCGCTGCAACGTATCAGTGGTGTTATAATACAACTTCGCATATTCCAACGCCTTGTCATAATGTTTCGTCCGCTCGAAATGCTGGGATAAATATTGATAATTGGCCAGCTCTCCCTGCCGGTCGTTCTCTTCTATCGATGCACGCAGACTGCTCATCAGTTTGTTCTCGTCCCGCTCTTCCCCCTTTAACTGCGCCCGCACGCCGACCAGCGCCGCATTGGCCGCCTTGAACCGGATCGAATCTCCCGCCTCGGCGGCAACGGTGATCGCGTTGGTCAGATGCAACTGGGCATTGGCCAGGTCATGTTTATCCGAATAGGTCGTCCCAAGGTCAAACTCCTGGTCTGCCTCGTCGACTTTCATTTTCTGCGTTTGGAAAACCTTCAGCGCCTGGGTATAGTAGGCGATGGCCGAATCCTGCTTACCCATGTACCGGAAGTTGGTGCCCAGCTGCTTCAATGCGGTGCCGATCCCCCGCAGGTCGTTGATCTTCCGTTTTAACGCAAGGCCCTTATAGGTGTAGTCAAAGGCCTTCTCGTACTGGCCCAGCTCGGAAAAGGAAACACTGATACCCTGATAACAATAGGCGACGCCCCGTTCGACACCCGTCTCCTCAAAAAGGGTCAGGCCTTCGAGCAGATAGGTCAACGCATTTCGATACTCTCCCATGGCGTTGTAGGTATTGCCGACGTTGAGGTATTGCCCGGCCGTATAAGCCTTTGCAAAGGGCGGGTCATGCTCTTTATGCATCACAAAGACCGCATCTTCCAGCGCCGCAAGCCGGAAGGGCAGCGCCGTCTTGTACTGGCTTAATAATTCATAGATGGCGCCCGCGGTTTGATGATAATCGGCTTTCACATCCCGGGTGGCGCCCGGCGCCTCGGCCAGCTTTTGAAGAAGGGAAAGATAGTACATCGCACTGTCCCGGCTGCCGATGTGCATTTTAGAGTTGGCCATTCCGTTATAGGCATGTGAAAGATGCAGGGTGTCGTTGATCCGCTTCGAAAGCGCGATCGCTTCATACCACCAGGCAAAGGACTTGGGAACATCGACCAGCCGGTACGTTCCCGCCAACTGGACCATCGCCTTCGCCTCCGCGGCGTCCTGGGTGTTTTTCCGGACGATGGCCAGCAGGCTGTCCCGCGAAAGCTCTTGCCCGGAAACAAAAAGGGAAAGGAGAAGAATACCGCAACAGCAGCAAAGCATCTTTTTCATAGCAGGTTTTTTTGGGGAGATAATAGCTCGTGGCGGGAGGTAGGTGACCATAAGGTACAAAAACTCCCGCAACCGCGCCATTACCGCTTTGTAGTATCCTGCCCCGTCGCCGTGTCCCCCGCGGAACCCGTCGCCGCATCCCCCGCAGAACCCGTCGCCGTGTCCCCCGCGGAACCCGCCGCCGCATCCCCCGCAGAATTCCCCGCCCGCTTTCCCCGCACAAAAAACAACCCGATCACCGCTCCCAGCAAAGCCAGACCCGCCGACAACCGCAGAATATCCCCATAGACCGTGATAAAGCTCTCCTTGTAAACCTTCCCCACCGCCGCCGCGGCCGTCGCGGACAGCCCCGCCGGCGCCTCCGCATTCCCCAGGTTGGCCGCCTGCACCAGCACCGCCTGTTTCTGCTGCGGCGAAAGCGGCAACTCCATGCGGTCCAACCGCCCCTGCAGCGCGCCCGCGAAAAACAGCACCGCCAGCGCCCCAAAGATGGCATTCGCAAAGACCCCCGCGATCCGGGTCATCGCATTATTCACGCCCGAAGCCACGCCCGAATGCTCATCGCTTACCGAACTCATCACCGTCGTCGTCAGCGGCGCCACCGTAAACGCCATCCCAAGACCCAGCCCAAGCACCCCCGGCAAAAAGCTCGTCCAGTATTCGCGCGGCCCCTGCGTCTGCCCGACAAAGGACAGGATCAGCAATCCCAGCCCCGCCATCGCCGGACCGGCCACCAGGAACAGCTTCGCCCCATGCTTGTCGGCCAGCGTCCCCGCCCATCGGGCGATACCGATCATCAAGACGGTAAAGGGCAGGAAGGTCAGCCCCGACTGCAGTTGACTATACCCCTGCACCTGAACCAGGTCCAGCGAAAGAAAAAGCATTCCCGCCCCAAGCCCCGCATAAAGAAAGAACGTCAGGGCATTCACCCCGCTAAAGGTCCGGTTGGCAAAAAGGAACAACGGCATCATCGGGTCGCGTCGCCGCCCCTCGATCCACACAAAGACGCCCAGCAATACCACTCCCAACACCAGCGACCCCCAGATCGCAAAATTCCCGGCCCCCAACGCCGGCATCCGCAGAAATCCAAAACTCAACGCGGCCAGCCCCAGCGCTATCGCCAGCACCCCCGGGACATCCAACTCCCTGGCCGCTCCCGCCTCCCGGCTCTCCGGCACCTTCCGCGCCAGGATCAGCAGGGTCGCCAGCCCGATCGGCACATTGATAAAAAAGATCCCCCGCCATAACCCCGCATCCGCCAGCGCACCCCCAAGCACCGGCCCGCCCATCGTCACCACCGTCGTCACCGCACTCCAGGTGCCGATCGCCTTGCCCCGTTCACCCGCGTCGATCGAGGAAGAAAGCAGCGAGAGACTCCCCGGGATCATCAGCGCACCCCCCAACCCCTGCAACACCCGGAACCCCACCAGAAAATGCACATCCGGCGCCAGCCCGCAGGCGGTACTCCCGACGATAAATATGAAGATACCGATCATGTATACCCGCTTCCGCCCCAGCCGGTCTCCCAGCGACCCGCCGACAAGGATCAGCGCGGCCAGCACCAGCAGGTACGCATTCAACACCCAGAACAGGTCTGCACCCGAAGCATTCAAAGCCCGCTGCAACGCCGGCAGCACGACATTCAACGCCGTGCTGTCGATAAAGGCCATCGCACTTGCCAGGATCGTCGCCGACAACACCCATCGGCCTGTTGTACTTTTCAAAGGAAATGTCGCCATGGACCAAAGGTAAAGAATGCAGGGCGTTCCCCTGCGGGTCGGGCTCTGGGTCGCGCATGCCGCTCCTGCCGATCCCTAACGCAGCCGCCAATATTTCGCAAAACCTTCGTCAATCGACGAAATACCGTCTTCTCGCCAAATCGACCCTAACCCTAACGGTATGACCCGCAATCCCTTACAGATAGGCATAAATTTCGCTCCCTTACCATAGGCCCCAAACCTCCAATCCGCTGCTGTACGATGAAAAAACGTTACCTCCTTTCAATCGGAATATTTCTCTCCTGCATTACCCTGGGACAGGGCAAACCCGGAGCCTCCATCCTTCCCGACAACCGGGGGATCATCCTCCTCGTCGCCGCCCTCCTCGCCACGGTCGCCGGCATCGCCTACGGCCGCCAACGCATCAAAATTCGCAACCGCCAGCTGCTGGCAGAAAAAGAATGGCTCGTAAAAGAACTCCACCACCGGGTAAAGAATAACCTCCAGATCGTCATGAGTCTCCTCAATACGCAATCCCACTATCTCGACAACGAAAAGGCCCAGGCCGCCATCGGCCAAAGCCGAAACCGTATGTATGCCCTCTCACTCATCCACCAGCGCCTCTACCAATCCGACAATCTCGAACGTATCGAAATGAAACGCTATGTCCCCGACCTGGTGCAGCATCTCCGCGACAGCTTCCCCGTCCAGCGGCGCGTCGCCTTCCACCTCGATATCGATCCCCATCCCCTCGACGTCGCGGTGGCCATCCCCATCGGCCTCATCCTCAACGAAGCGATCACCAACGCCCTCCAATATGCCTTCCCCGACAAACACGCCGGCTCCATTCGCATCGGCCTCTGGCAGCCGCACGGGATCCTCCTCGAGATCGCCGACGACGGCATCGGCCTCGGCCCCGATTTCGACATCCGGCGCCGGCATACCATGGGCCTGCAACTCATCGAAACCCTGGTCCAACAACTGGAAGGAACGGTCCTAGTCACCGGCGAAAAAGGCGTCCGCATCTCCATCCGCATCCCTCAACCTCCCCCGGCCTAAAACCCGGAAATCGACATTTCGCCGGACCTCTTCGTCAAACGACGAAATATCGTCTTCAACATATTCTTTTTAATTTCGTAATTTAATGAACCTCAATTCCCTCTTCCCGGCATAACTTTCGCTCTGGAGTAATAACCAAAACATTATGCAAAAGACAATTCTGGTTGTAGAAGACGAACTGGTGGTAGCCAATGATATCCGGCTCACGCTCGAACGGGCAGGGTATACCGTTACCGGCATCGCCCGCAGCTTCCAGTCGGCGATGGAATCCATCATGCGCACAAAACCCGGGCTCGTACTCCTCGATATTTTTTTGAAGGGTGACCTCACCGGCATCGACCTTGCTTCCCAACTAAATAAACAGGATATTCCCTTCATCTATCTCTCGGCCAACTGCAACACCAGCGTCCTCGAAATGGCCAAGATCACCCAGCCATCGGGTTTCATCGTAAAACCCTTTCGCGAAAAAGACCTGCTCGTCACCCTCGACATCGCCCGCTACCGCCACGAAAGCAAGCAACAGCTGGGCGCCACCGCCAGCCGCGAACCGGCCATCAGCCGCCGCCAGGCCAGCCCGGCCGCCGAACAACCCGTTTCGGCCACCGACTCCCCGGGCCAGGGCCTCCCCGGCATCATCGGCCAGAGCATCGGCATGCTCCGCATCTTCCAGCAGGTGAAAGAGGTCGGTCCCCTCGATACTTCCATCCTCATCCTCGGCGAGAGCGGAACGGGTAAAGAAGGGATCGCCAACAACATCCACAATCTCTCCCCACGCCGCAACAAACCCTTTGTAAAGCTCAACTGCGCCGCGCTGCCGCCCAACCTCGTCGAGTCGGAACTCTTCGGTCACGAAAAAGGCTCCTTCACCGGCGCATTCGAACGCCGAATCGGTAAGTTCGAACAGGCCAACGGCGGAACACTGTTCCTCGACGAGATCGGCGAGATGCCCCTCTCCCTGCAGGTAAAGCTCCTGCGCGTCCTGCAGGAACGCGAGATCGAACGCCTCGGCGGCCGCGAAACGATCAAGGTCAACGTCCGCATCATCGCCGCCACCAACAGCAATCTCGAGAAAGGCATCTCCGACGGCCACTTCCGCCTCGACCTCTACTATCGCCTCAACGTCTTCCCCGTCATGCTTCCACCCCTTCGCCAGCGCAAAGAGGATATCCCCCTTCTCGTCAATCATTTCATCCGGATGTACGCCCAAAAGGCCAACCGCCGCACCGAGTCCATCTCCGGCGAAGCCCTCGTCCGCCTCATGGACTACTCCTGGCCCGGAAATGTGCGCGAACTGCAGAACGTCATCGAACGCAGTATCCTCCTGTCGAATGAACCCGTCCTGCGCGACGTCTCCTTCATCAATTCGAGCCCACGCGAGGTCCATTCCGAAGATGCCCAACAGATAAAGACCATCGCCGAGATGGAACGGGATCACATCCTTTCCGTGCTCCGCCAGTGCAAGGGCCGTGTCTCGGGCCCCGGCGGCGCCGCCGAACTGCTAAACCTCCCCGCCAGCACCCTCAAAAGCAAAATGAAAAAACTCGGCATCGAAAAAAGCTATAAGGCCTGAGCGTTCTTTTCCCTATCTTAGTGGCCTAACCGATGTACCCCCGGGTCAAATATCATCATCGAAAACGGACCGCCCGCTGCTTGCTGCTGACGGGCTATCTTTTCTTTTTTGCGATCCAGTTCAACGGCAAATACTACGACGTCGCCAATTTCTTCGTCTACAAACACGACGCGGCAAAAACAAACCTCACCGCGCAAAAGACCACCCACGCGCTTGCCTATCGCCTCAACCCGCAACGGCCTGCTCACCTCAGCATCGACAAACGCTTTCCCTATAAGACGACCATCCAATCGATTTCCACGACTTATCGGGTTCTCGTTCCCTGCTATATTATTATTACCCGGAAGGCCCTTCCGCCGCCGATCTTTTACGCGACACCCGACCTTCCCACCAACAGTTTCCGCGGCCCACCCATCTCCTGATCGATCGCTTGCTATCACGCAAACACCCCAGTTCCAACGGGGTATATTTCTCATTTATTAATATTTAATCGAAAATGGCTCACTCGTGCAACCGGGCAGCCGGTCGTCTGCTGGGGTTTCTGCTCCTGCTCGCCCCGACATGCCCAGCATTGGCACAATCGACAACGACCTGTTCATTGTCCGCCCTTGTGGACTCGGCGAACCGCCATCTGCCACTTCTTCTGGAAAAGCAAGCCCTCGTGCAAAGCGCAAAGGCCGGCATCACCGAAGCAAAACACGCCTTCCTGCCCAGACTTAATGTTGTGGAAGAGCTTTCCGTCGGCTCGGCCGACGATGTCACCGGCCCCTTTTTACCCCTGCCCGGGATCTTACATTCCATCTCCGGAAGCATCACCGCCGAGCCTAATTACCAGGCCGTCACGGGCAATATGGCTTCCCTCTACGGCGAGTACGAACTCGTCGATTTTGGCTTGAAAAGCGCAAAGATCAACAACGCAAAAGCCTTCGCCGGTTTAAGCCAGGCCGATCTCGAGAAGGAACGCTATCTGGTAAAGTGGCAGATCGGAAAGCTTTTCTTCGCCATCCTTCGCAGCCGCTATCAGTTGGCTGTCGATGCGGAAGATCTGCGGCGCTATGAATCGATGCTGACCATCACCTGCGCCCTCACCGGCTCCGGTGTCAACCCCGGCGTGGACTCCTCCCTCGCAAGAGCAGGACTCTCCCGCACCCGGGTCAACTACAACGAAGCCACCGGCGCACTCCACCGGCTCGAACAACAGCTCGCCTATCTCACCGGGATCGACCACCCCGTCATCTCCCTGGATACGGCCGTCGCCAATCTACCGGTCCTGCCCATGGACACCGCCGCCGCCCCGCTCAATCCTCTCGCCGACTACTTCGCCAAACAAAAGCAACAGTATAGCTCACAAGCCGATCTGGCTCGCAAGAGTTATCTCCCGAAGGTCCTCCTTGGAGCGGGTGGCTGGGCCCGGGGGTCGTCCATTCAGTACAACAATCTCTACGGATCGGCAGGGGAGGGATTGGGCTATCAACGTTTCAATTATCTCGCCGGCCTGGGCATTACGTACGACCTGTTCAACGGCATCCATCGCCGCGATCGTCTGTCCGTCATCGACGGCCAGGTAAAAGCCGCGGATTATGCCCTCCGGCAACAGCAGCTCCAGCTGCAAACCCAACAACGTCAGGCCGAGGAATCCATTCGGATTGCCCAGGCCAACTTGCTCGAGTTGCCCAGCCAACTCCACGCAGCCACCGACGCCTACCATCAGAAGGAAGCCCAATATCAGGCCGGCGTGATCAACCTCGTCGACCTTGTCAACGCGTCTTTCGAATTATTCCAGGCGCAGTCGGCCTATATACGCACGGTTAACGACTGGTACACTGCCAATCTCGACAAGGCCGCCGCTACCGGAAACCTCGACCAATTCATCCAAACAGTAAAATAAACACCATGGTTAAGACAGCTTTGAAAAGGCCCATTACGATCGTGGTGCTCTTTTTTGGTTTGTTACTTTTTTCGGTGATGGCGATACGTTCTATTGCCATCGATATCTTTCCAAACCTGAACCTTCCCGTCATCTATGTGATCCAGCAGTACGGCGGAATGGATGCCAGACAAATGGAAGGATTCTTCTCCACCCGGATGCAGGACCACTTTCTCTATATCGACGGCGTGAATAATATTGAAAGTAAAAGCATCCAGGGGCTTACCCTGATCAAGCTCAGCTTCTATGAGAACACCGATATGGCGGAAGCGGCAGCGGAAGTCGCCATTCAGGTCAATCGCTGCCAGTCCTTTTTCCCACCCGGTACCCTGCCGCCGGAGGTAGTACGCTTCGACGCTTCCTCGCTCCCCGTCGGGGAACTCGTCTTTAGCAGCAAGACCCGTTCGCTGAATGACATCTTCGATATGGCCAATACACTCGTCCGGCCGCTCTTCGGCCGGATACAGGGGCTTTCTGCACCGCCGCCCTTCGGCTCCAACTCGCGATCGGTGATCATCAAGGTCGATCCCCTGAAGCTCCGCGAATTCAACATTTCACCGGAAGCCGTGGTAGAAGCTCTCGGCAAGAACAATTCCATGACGCCTTCCGGCAGCGTCCGCATCGACAGTACGATGTATATCGCTTCGATGAACTCCCAGGAACAACGGGTCAGGGACTTCGGCGATATCCCGATCGCCAGCAAAGGCGCGAGCATGATCACCGCAAAGGACATCGCCCTGGTGGAAGACGCTTCGGATATCGTTGTCGATTATGCCCTCGTCAATGGAAAACGATCGGTCTACTTTCCGGTGGTGAAGACGCCCAGCGCTTCGACCTGGAGTGTGGTACAGGGCCTGCGAAAGGAGATCCCCGAGATGCAGAGCCTGCTGCCCGACGACGTACGCATCAGCTATGAATTCGACCAAAGCATCTTCGTTATGAATGCTGCGAAAAGCCTGATGACGGAAGGCATCCTCGGGGCGGTCCTCACCGGCCTGATGGTCCTCCTCTTCCTCCGCGATTGGCGCAGCAGCCTCGTGGTGATCATCACGATCCCCGTAGCTGTACTCGGCACCGTACTCTGTCTGAAGCTCGCGGGCCAGACGATCAATATCATGACCCTCAGCGGCCTAGCGCTGGCGATCGGGATCCTCGTCGACCAGGCCACCGTTACCATCGAGAACATCCATCAGCACCTCGAGATGAACAAGCCAAAGCGAAAAGCCATCCTCGACGCCTGTCTGGAGATATCCTTCCCGCTGCTGCTGATCCTGCTCTGCATCCTCGCGGTCTTCGCGCCCTCCTTCGTGATGAAGGGCGTCCCAAAAGCGATGTTCCTGCCCCTGGCATTGTCCATCGCCTTCGCGATGATCATCTCCTACATCGCCGCCCAGACCCTGGTTCCCATTCTGTCCAACTGGCTGCTCAAAGCGGAGATGTTCCAGCATTATCAGCACACCGGCATCCACGCCCACGCAGGATTGGCGCTGGACCACAAAGAGGTCCAGGAGGTCAACGCCCATACCCGGCAGGACGAACGGCATAGCAAAGAGAACGGACTCTCCCAGCGGATGAAGATAGGCCTGCTTCACCGGCTCAACCGCTGGATGCCCCGGCGGAAGCCCATCGTTGTCGCCTATCTCATCGGTTCCCTCGGCCTCGCAGCCCTTTGTGTCGGCGTCATCGGCAAGGACATGCTGCCGCACTCCAATGCCGGTCAGATGCAACTCCGCGTACGCGGACCGGAAGGCACCCGCCTGGAAGTCACCGAACGGACGGTGAAGGGCATCCTTACCATCATCGACTCGGCCGTGCAAGGCCATGTAGCCATCAGCTCGGCCTTCGTGGGTACCGTATCGCCAAACTTCGGCCATAGCAACCTGTATGTGTTTAACAGCGGATCCCACGAAGGGCTTCTTCAGATCCAGCTCGAACCGGACTATAATGTCGACATGGATGAATTAAAGGAAAGGATCCGCGGGCTTATCGCGGAAAAATATCCTCGCGTGGGCCTTTCCTTCGAGCCCATCGAGCTGACGGAAAAGTTGATGGCCCAGGGCGCCGCAACCCCCATCGAGGTCCGGGTGGCTTCCAAGAATCTCCCCGACGCAGCCGCCTTTGCCGGAAGACTGGTCGCAAAACTAAAGGCCATTCCCTTCCTGCGCGATGTCGCAATGGCTCAGCCGATGAAAGTGCCGACCATCAGGATCGGATTCGATCGTCAGAAACTGGCCCAGATGGGATTGGGGATCGACAATGTCTCCCGAAACGTTTCCGATGCCACGGCCTCCAGCCGGTATACCCTCAAAAACCTCTGGCTAAACGAAAAAACCCAATATACCTACAACGCGGAAGTGCAGATACCCGAATACCGGATGAACTCGCTTACCCAACTGATGGAGGTTCCTGTAGTGCCGGGAAAGATGCGTCCGGTTCTGGGAGACGTGGCCGATCTCTCTATCGATTCGGTGCCCGGAGAATACGACCGCGCGGGACCTCGCCGGTTCATCACCGTCAATGCAAACATTTATAAGAAAGACCTCGGCACAGCGACGGCGGCAGTGCAAAAAGCGGTCGATGAGCTCGGTACGCCCCCGCGCGGGCTGGTGACCGAGGTCAAAGGGATGTCCTCCCTGCTAACGGAAACCCTTAACTCCCTGCAAAGTGGACTTCTGGCGGCAATCGTTATCATCCTTCTCCTGCTGGCAGCCAACTACCAAAGCTTCGGCCTGTCGGTCGCCGTCTTATCGACGATCCCGGCCGTGATCACAGGTGCGCTGCTCCTGCTGCTGGCTACAGGCGCGACGCTCAATCTCCAATCCTATATGGGGATCATTATGTCGGTGGGCGTATCGGTAGCCAACGCCATCCTCATCGTCACCAACGCGGAATCGCTCCGCCTGGAATATCGCGACCCGTTCAAGGCAGCAGCCATGGCCGCCAGTATCCGGCTCCGGCCGATCCTGATGACCAGCTTCGCGATGATCGCGGGGATGATCCCCATGGCTTCCGGTCTCGGGGAAGCCGGTGACCAGTCCGCACCGTTGGGCCGCGCCGTCATCGGCGGTCTCGCTGCCTCAACGCTTGCCGCACTCTTCATCGTACCCCTGGTCTATGGCTGGATCCAACAGAAACAATCCTATCAATCGGTCTCCCTGCTCCCGGAAGAGGAACCATCAACTCAGACAATATGAAGCGTTTTCGAAACTCCATTTGCATTGCGACCCTCCTCATAACAACCATGGTCACCGGCTGCAACGACGGTAAAGGAGCCCCCGCAAAAACAGAAACCCCCGTAGCTGCACCGGCACAACAAACCCTCACGCTGCAGAAAGGCGCACTGTCCCAGCTGGTAAAACTCCCGGCCCAACTCGCCTCCTTCGAAGAAGTGAGCATCTTTCCCAAAGTCAACGGGTACGTAAAGGAGGTGTTCGTCGACGTCGGATCGCAGGTACACAAAGGACAAACCCTCATGACCCTCGAAGCACCCGAACTCGAACAGGCCAGCACCCAAGCAAAAGAACGCTATGCCCGCGCAAAGCTCGACTACACCATCAGCGCCGAGAACTACCGCCGCATGGCTAAGGCCGCCGAGACACCCGGCGCCGTCTCGCCCATGAACCTCGCCGGACTCAAAGCAAAAGCCGACGCCGACAGCACCCTGGTCAATGCCGAAAAAGCCAACTGGGACATGCAACAGGCGATCCTCGGGTATCTCAAAGTGACCGCCCCCTTCAACGGCACCATCACCGAAAGGAATGTCCACCCCGGCGCACTCGTCAGCGCCGAAGGCAAGGACGGAAAACCCATGCTCCACCTCGGCCAGATGGATCATCTGCGCCTGCAGGTCGACATCCCCGAAGGCATCGCCGCCGGTCTGCAGGACAAGGACACGATCCGGTTCTTCCTCAGCGCCTATCCCGGCAGAAAGTTTACCGGCCACGTCACCCGCAGGTCCGGCCTCGTCAACAGCCAGTTCCGCGCCGAACGCATGGAGCTCGATGTGTACAACAAGGATGGCAAACTGGCTCCCGGCATGTATGCCGACGTACTCTTCTATTCCAAGGGCAACACGGAAGCCTTTACCGTACCCCGCACCGCCATCGTCACCTCTACCGAACGCAAATACGTCATCGCCATCCGCGACGGCAAGACCGTTCGCGTCGACGTGGCCACGGGCAACGAATCCGCCGACAAAACCGAGATCACCGGCGACCTGCGCCCCGGTGAGAACATCCTCGCTCACGCCAGCGACGAAACCCCCGAAGGCACGGCAGTAAAATAATTCCCAACAAAGAAATTCTCAAAATGAAAAAGCTTATCATTCTCATCGCCATCGTTCTCTTCACGGAACCCATGATCGCCCAGGCCGCTACCACCCAGGCCGCCACCAATCATGCCGCCCCTGCGCAACCCGCCGCCCCGCATGCCGGGTCCGTCGTCGTTCCCCCCGCCGTCCTCACGGCCTTCACCACCCGCTTCCCCAACGCGCAACTCCACGACTGGCAACAACGCCCCGAAGGCTATATCGCCGGCTTCAAACAGAACGGCAGGAAGCTCTTCGCCTACTACACCGCCGACGGCACCTGGAAAGGAACCGAGACACCCATCAAATGGACAAAGAACCTCCCCGCCGCCGTCCGCGAAGGCTGGAAGAACAGCAGCTATGGCGCCTGGTATGTCGAGGATATAAAGAAGATCGACCAGCCCGACGGCCCGCTGTACGCCCTTCATATCGACAACGGCAGCACCCTCGACTCCGACCACGCCGACGCCTTCCGGGAGGAATACGTCATTTTTTTCAACGAAACCGGGCAACTCGTCCGCAAGGACCGCAAATAAAAAAAGGGGGGCGCCCCAGGGCGCCCCCTTAAAAATTCCGTCCCTCGAAACCCCCGCGGCCAAAAAAGACCTAAATTGTCACGTTGAAAAAACTCGCTGCGATACTGCTTATCGGGATCCTCTTCTTCAATTGGTACGGCTACCGCCTGCTCACCAACTACTGGCAACAGCAGGCCACCCGCCGCCTCGAATCCCGCATCCAGCAGAACGACTACGACGAGTCCAGCCTCATCTCCATAAAGCTACCCATCAAAAGCCTGTCCTACTATAACCCCTCCAACGAGTGGGAACGCCTCGACGGTCAGATCATCATCAGTGATGTCGCCTACCAGTATGTAAAACGCCGCATCACCGGCGACAGCCTCGAACTGCTCTGTCTCCGCAACACCGAAGAGACGGAGCTCGGCAAAGCCGGCAACGAATTCTTCGGGAAAGTCAACAACTTCCCCAACTCAAAGCCGGCTCAGCAAAAAGACTTCCAGAAACTCTTCAGCCCCGAAACCCAAACGGCGGTGCTGATAGCCCCCGGCCCCATAAAGACCCCCCGGGCAGGGTACCTCACTCCCCAAACACTCCCCGGCCACGCACCTCGTGCCATGCGCCCCCCGACTATCGCCTGATCACCCCCAACATCGAAACATCCCACAACAAACAGGGCATGGCAAAGCCATGCCATCAACAAGCTCATTATGCCCAAAAAATTCATTCTAACCATACTGACTGTGATCGGTGCGCAGCTTCTATACGCGCAGCAAACCCTCGACAGCGTCTATATCCGGACCTCCCCCGCCCGCATCCTCCCCGAGGTACAGGGCACGATCATCTTCTCCGGTAAACGCACAAACGATATCCTTCCCGACTCGACACTCGCCAACCTGGCCGCGAATATGACCCGCATGACCTTCGCCCGCATCCCCGGTATCAACGTCTGGGAAATGGACGGGGCCGGCACTCAGGTAAACATCGGCTCCCGCGGAACCGACACCCACCGCAGCATCGAGATGAACATGCGGCAAAACGGTTATGTCACCAATTCCGACGCCTTCGGCTATCCCGAAGACCATTATACCCCACCCATGCAGGGCATCCGCGAAGTCCAGCTCGTCCGCGGCTCCTCGGCCCTGCAGTTCGGCCCGCAATTCGGCGGGATGATGAACTACATCATGAAGGACGCCGATCCCAGCAGACCCCTCGCAATCGAAAGCGAACAAACCGGCGGCCCCCATAATTTTTTCAATTCCTTCAACTCCGTCGGCGGCACCACCAACTCCGGGAAGTTCAGCTACTACGCCTACTACGATAGCCGCCACGGCGACGGCTGGCGCCCAAACGCCGCCTTCAACTATCACGCTTATTACGCGAACCTGACCTGGCATTTCACCGAAAAAACAAAGCTCAGCCTCCAGTTCTCCCGCATGGACTATGTCCAGCAGATCGCCGGCGGCCAGACCGACTCGCAGTTCATCCATAACAGCCGCTTCTCCAACCGCGCACGGAATTTCTTCAACCCGGAGATCAATATCCCGGCGCTGGTATTCTCGAGCGAACTGTCGGCCTCGACAAGGCTCTCCATCGAGACGCATTATCTCAACGGCCAGCGCAACAGCGTCCAGTTCATCAACACGCCGAATATCGCCGATACAGTCAACCGCGCACTCAACACGTACAATCCCCGCCAGGTCGACCGGGACTACTACAGCGGCTTCACCACCGAAGCCCGCATCCTCCACACCTATAACCTCGGTAACATCGACGGGACTCTCAGCGGCGGTATCCGCTTCAGCGACGAGACCACCCGGCGCAAACAAAAAGGCGCGGGCACCATCGGCAGCGACTTCGACCTCAGCCTGGTAAAACCCTATGGCATCGACCTCCACCTCCATACCAACAACTACGCCGTCTTCGCCGAGAATCTCTTCCACCTCACCCGCAAGCTAAGTGTCACCCCCGGCGTTCGCTACGAGGTCATCGACTCGAAGCTCGACGGACTCATCGTCAACCAAACCTTCCCCGTGCACTATAAGGGCAACCGCAGCTTCCCACTCTTTGGCCTCGGACTCCAATACCAGGTCAACGCCACGACCCAACTTTATGCCAACGGCTCCCAGGCCTACCGGCCCTATCTCTATGCCAATATCACCCCGGCCGACCAGATCGGGCTCATCGACCCTAACATGAAGGACAGCAAGGGCTACGATCTCGACCTGGGCTATCGCGGCACCATCGGCACCTGGCTCACCTTCGACATCGATGGCTTCTATCTGTACTATGGTAACCGCATCGGCCAGCTACAGCTGTTCAACGCCGCCAACACACCCTATCTCTACACGACAAACATCGGCAACTCGGGCGACGCCGGCATCGAAGCCTATACCGAGTTCGGCCTCTGGCGGCCGCTCACCGGCAGCCACCGCGATTTCGATCTCAAAGTCTTCAACTCCCTGTCGTACAATCATGCCCGCTATCAAACCGGCTCGATCAACAACAACGGCCACAACCAAAGCCTGAAGGGCAACCGCGTCGAAGGCGTACCCGACTGGATCGATCGTGCCGGCGTCACCGCCCGGGCCGGCCCGGTGAAAGGACTCGTTCAATATTCTTATGTGGGAAATGGCTACAGTGACGCCACCAATACCGCCTATACCCCCACCGGGGTCATCGGCTACGTGCCGTCCTATCATGTCTGGGATGCATCCATTGAATGGCACTTCGGCAATCACTACCGGCTATCCGGCGGTCTCAACAACATCGCCGATGCCCGCTACTACACCCGCCGGATCAATATGTATCCCGGTCCCGGTATCCTCCCGGCCGACGGTCGAACGGCTTATATCTCCTTTGGCGTAAAATTCTAACGCAGCTACCCACCACCTTGGGTACCTGCTGACGAAAGGAAGCGGAGATGACAGGATGCTCCATTTTAGTCTTTTATTAGGGTTTATTTGTCTATATTTGAGTCGAATGAAAAAAGTGCGTAACAAATATATCGGATTGATCATTATCCTGCTGGCGGTTACCGCTGCAGGATTCTTCCGTGCGCACAACGGGACCGCGACGCCGCCTCCAAAGCTGGTCCGTTCCACCCCGGTCCCGAAGTTCAGGGATGCGGTCATCGCCGCCCGGTATCATCAGAACCACTTCAAACGTCATCGATTCCACTTCAACGGTTTGCTGCCGGTAACACAGGACACGATGATTCCCATCGTGACTGGCGCATACCCCGTTGCCCAGGTACAGGTTCAATCCTTTTCCACCCCTTCAACAGCCCGGCTCCGGGGCCCGCCTGCTGCCTGATCCCCTCCGGCAGGTATCTTTCTTTTTACTACTCACAACGGCCCGCTGGGCCAAACAAAAAAACAAGCAACCATGAAGAAATTAATGGCAGCCATAGCCTCTTTTATCCTGATTCAGGGAATCTCCGCGCAGTCCGTGTCTATTGAAAACGTTCCCCGTTCCGTCCAGTCCGCTTTCTACAACCAGTTTCCGCCCGCTTCCCTGAAAAAATGGGAGGTTCGTAAGGAAGGCTACATCGCCGTCTTCAAGCTCGACGGCCGGAAACAATATGCCTATTACACCGCCGATGGGAAATGGGTGGCCACCGAAACCCGGGTAAGAAGAACCCGTCACCTCCCCGCCGACGTCCACACGGCCTGGCTCAACAGCGGGTATGCCGACTGGTATGTCCACAACATCAGAAAACTAGAGACCGCCGATGGCCATAGCTACGTAATGCATCTGAATAGCGGCAGCACGCTGGATGCCAACAAGGTCGATGCCTTGAACAGGGACCACGTCCTGGTGCTGGCCGGCCAGCCCGCGCTGTTTTAAGTAAAGCACCGTGGCTAATTGAGGAATCCCCAGTCGACCACGCGTCGCAAATATTGTTTATCCCGGATAACAAAGGTGTACTCAACACCTTTGTTATCTATGTTTAGCAGATAGATGTAAAAACTATGCTTGTCATTCGATAAAAAGACCCCATTCCGGCTCCTCGTCTCGCCATTCTCCCGGAAGCTGAACTTCGGATCGTAAAGATCGAAATACGCCGTTGGCGGAACGGCAACCGTATCCTTTCCCACCAGCACCGTGATCGACTCGATCGTCGTATGCGGCGGCTGCCCGATGATGCCCCCATAATACGGTTTTCCGTCGATCCGCAACAGATGCCCCTCCTGCATCATCAGCTTATGCTTCGACGGAAAGAAGATACCCGTCTTGATCGTCACCTGGATATTATCGTTGCTGTATTTGACAAAATTCGGCCCGTAATCGACTACCGGCACCTGGGTCAGGGGCGCCTTTCCGATGCTCTCATCAACCCCCGCGAGGGCAAACGAAGCCACATCGGCCCGGACCTGCTTATCCGCAACCTTCGAAAAATTATCCCTCTTATTGCGGAAATCGGGGAAATCCAGGTCCTGGGCCATTCCCGAAAGCCCACTGAACAAAAGCAAAAGCGAAAAAATTCGGCGCATGGTGGAATTATTTATAGCGGTACTCGTATTCTATCGTTCCCAGCAGCTCTTTTTGTTTGTTGAAGCACTGATCCTTTATCTTTAGCCCCTTCTCATCGTCGTAAGTGTAAAACCATTTCTGATAAAAACTGTTGCCTTCTTCGGGCACAACCAGCATCGACCGGAGCCGGCCTTCGTCGTATTCGAACATCTGCAGCGGCAAAAGGCGCTTTGCCCTGGGACTATAACGAACGATATCCGTCATCCGGTTGTCTTCATCGTAGTAATAGTAGATGGTCGGCAGTTCCTGCCCCAGCCGGCTGCTGCGCTCTTCGGCGATATTCCCCTTCTCATCGGTGACAAACCGGACAGAGGTGGTATCCGTTCCGTTCTTGATCTTCAGCATCGACAACGGCCTGCCCGGATGCGCGGGATCATAGCTCCACAGATGCTGCTCAGTGGCCTTCATCTGATTGTCCGTCTCGATCGAGGTATTATTGATCGAAATTATCATGCCCCGACCCTCGGGGTCATACTCATATCTCGTTTCGCTTTGATAAGTATCACTGGTGTCCAGATTCCTTATGATCCGGCCGTTCACATATTGGGTAATATTCCAACTGTCCGTCGATCCCGCCGTCTTGGTGTGGGTAACCATCTGCGTATAGTCATCCGACAGCTCCTGATCTCCCACAAACCCATCGGTGGGCTTCCCATCTGACTCCAGGCTCTTCAGGGTCACCGATTTAACCCGGTCGTCCGCAAACACCTTCCAGCGGGCATTGTTCTGCCGCGTAACCACCAGGTCTTTGTAAAGGAATTGGGCATGCAACGTCCCGCCAAGTACCAATCCGAGCAAACAAGCAAAAACACACTTCATAGATATCACAAATTTAAACCAACTCTCCTAACGAAAAAACCGTCAATTTAATACGCGAAACCCCTTCGTTTGGCTTATTTTAGGCGAAAATTAACTGCTTTGTCGCATTTACATGAAAGAAAGGAAACAAATTGCCTGAATTGCCAGACTGAAGTCGTCGGCCGCTACTGTCATAAATGCGGTCAGGAGAACCTGGAACCCAAGGAAACCGTATGGCACCTGGTCCAGCATTTCTTCAATGACATCACCCACTTCGACGGGAAGTTCTTCGACACGGTAAGATACCTGATCCGCAGGCCCGGCTTTCTTTCCCTGGAGTACATGCGCGGCCGCCGGATGGCCTATCTCAACCCGATCCGCATGTACGTCTTCACCTCGGCCATCTTCTTCATCATCCTGTATTCGATCACCAGGCCCGAGAACATGGCTAAAGGATTAAGTGCGGATAAGACCGAAAAAGCATCGGGTGCAAAAAAACTGGCAGACCTCGTCGGCGACACGGCGCACTATCGCAAATTAGCGGAAAGCTCCGAAGACGAGGACGATCGGCAAGACTTTCGCGAACGGCTGGAGCATCGCCTGATCGAGATCGCGGCCATAAAAAAGACCTATGGCGACACGACAAAAAAGGCCTTTTCACGGAAAGAACTGAACACCATACTCTTCACCGCCTACACGGATTCCCTCCAACAGGGCGATGTCGACGTCGCCAAAACAAAGCGGTTCCAGCGGGCCGTCCGCAATTATTCTCTCACCGCCGGTGAAGGCGGGGAGGATAATTTCAACTTCATGGGCACCGACGTCACCTACAATAGCGTCGTACAATACGATTCCGCAGAACATGCCCTGCCCGACAGCCTCCGCGACGGCTGGCTCAAACATTTCATCACCCGCCGCGGCATCATCATAAAACAGGAATGGCATGAGGACCGGGGCCGCTTCATCGAACACCTGGTCGAGAATATCCTGCACTCCTTTCCCAAGATCCTCTGGATCTCGCTCCCCATCTTCGCGATGATCCTCAATATTCTCTATTTCCGGCACAAGAAGAAGTTTTTCTACGTCAACCATGGCATCTTCACGATCCACGTCTATTGTGCCACCTTCATCCAGCTCTTCCTGTTCATAATCCTGTATTCCATCCATGGCGCCACCACTATTGAATGGTTGCGTATATTCTTAAATTTGGCGAACTTCGCTATCTTCCTGTGGATGCTCATCTACCTCTATAAGGCCATGCGGGGCTTCTACGGGCAGCGGAGGGCAAAAACCCTCCTGAAGTATTTCATCGTTATGAGCCTGATGTTCTTCATCAATCTCTTCCTGCTGGTCCTCTTCCTGCTGATCTCTGTGTTCTCGGTTTAGGAGTGGATTGGCCATTGAGACCGCTGGAAGCGGTCCGTCCGAAGGACAGAGTTTAGCGGATAAATCTGGGATGCGCAGCATCCCGCAAAAACAGCGACACATGAATGCAAATACAGTAGCTTTCGAGCGCCTGGTGAAAATAATGGACGAACTCCGGGAGCAATGCCCCTGGGATAAAAAGCAAACCCTCCAGACCCTCCGGCCCCTCACCATCGAAGAAACCTACGAACTCGCCGACGCCATCACCGAAAACGACTGGAAAGGCGTCAAAGAAGAGATCGGCGACCTCTTCCTTCATCTCGTCTTCTACACCCGTATCGGTAACGAGCAGGGGCAGTTCACCCTCGCCGAAGCCCTCGACGGCATCTGCGACAAACTCATCTCCCGCCACCCCCATATCTACGGTCCGGGCGGTACAGCCGCCGCCGCGAACCCTGATGCCGCCACCGCCAACCCGGATGCTGCCGCCGCGAACCCTGATGCCGCCACCGCTGACCCGGCCACCGGCTCCGTAAGCATCCCCGCCTATGCCTCCACCCCCGGCCTCGTCGAAGTCAAAACCGAAGAGGACGTCAAACGCAACTGGGAGCAGCTAAAGCTCAGGGAAGGCAAAAAATCCGTCCTTTCCGGCGTCCCGGTCTCCCTCCCCGCCACCGTAAAAGCCACCCGCCTCCAGGAAAAAGCCGGCAAAGTCGGCTTCGAATGGGACGAGACGGCCCAGGTCTGGGAGAAGGTCCGGGAAGAAATGGCCGAACTCCAGGAAGCCATCGCCGAAGGCGACCAGAACAAGATCGAAGAAGAATTCGGCGATCTTTCCTTCTCCCTGATCAATTACGCACGGTTTTTGCATATAGACGCGGAGAACGCCCTCGAACGGACGAACAAGAAATTCATCGCCCGCTTTACCCGCATGGAAGAAGAAGCCCGTTCCCGCGGTAAATCCCTGGCCGACATGACCCTGGCAGAAATGGATGCGCTCTGGGATCAGATCAAAAACCAACAGCGGGCCCAACAGCCGGCTGGTCCGAAATAAAAAAACGCCCCGGATTGAAGTCTTTTTTCGTCGATATCTTTCGTAGGAACATCTACCTCCTCCTGGCCGCCTTCGTGCTGTTCATCAGCGGGTACTTCCTCAACCTCTACTTCAGCAGCGACGCCTCGATCGCCGTCCTGCGCAACTCCATCCAATCCTCCCTGCAGCAACGGCAGCAGGACTTCATCCGGCTCACAAAAGACACCGCATACCTTGACCGCCTGGCCCGGAACCGCTACTCCAAGCCCGAACTCGAAGCCGCCCTCAAAAAAGAATACGGCATCTTCCTCTATCGAACCGATTCCGCCGGCAACCCCGACGCCCTCCAATTCTGGAGCGACCAGCGTTCCACGCCCACCCCGGCCATCCTCAACGGCGCGGACGGTACCGGGTTCATCCAGCTGAGCAACGGGCAGTACGACTATATCCGCGCGACTATTCCTACCCCGGACGGCCGCCCGATGATCGCCATCGCACTGATCCCCATTCGCTGGCAATACTTCATTTCCGTCACCAACCTGACCCCCGAATTTGTCGACAACTCCTCGGCCGAAGCCCGGGTCCAGATCGTCACGAACGCCACCGCATTCCCCGTCAGGGACTACCGCGACAACATCCTCTTCTACCTGGAAAAGCGCGCCGGCTACCACGCCTCCGCCCATAACTGGCCCATCCCCCTCGTCATCCTGCTGGGGACCTTCCTGATCCTGATCATCATCCACAACATCGCGCACACCATCCGCGAGAAATGGGGCGCTGCCTGGGGTATCGGCTTCCTGGTCACCGTCATCCTCCTGCTGCGAACCATGATCTATGTCTCGCCGGGCATGCTCAACCTCCGGCAGTTCGACCTCTTCGACCCCAGCATCTATGGCTCGAGCTTCGTCCTGAAATCCCTGGGCGATCTCCTCATCAACTCCTTTCTCTTCTGCTGGATCATCCTCTTCGTCAGGCGGGAGCTCAGCGACTATACCATCCCGCAATCCATCCACCGCTGGCGCAACTGGTTCTGGATCGCCGTGGGCATCGCCCTGCTGGTCGTGACCACCTTCGAATTCGCCAATATCGTCCAGTCCCTCGTCCTCGACGCGAAGATCTCCTTCAACGTCACCAACTTCTTCAGCCTCCTCAACAACTATAGTTTTATCGGCTTCCTGGCCCTCGCGGCCCTTGCCCTGGGTTACTTCTTTCTGTCCCAGGTGCTCTTCCAACTGATCGGCTACCTCATCCGCAGCCTGTCCATCGTGCTGTATATCCTCATCGCAACGATGGGCCTCATCCTGCTGACCTTCATCCCCAACCCGCTGACCGTCGAGCTCGATATCCTCGTCCTGATCTGGCTCCTCGCCTATACCTGGCTGATGCAGCGCCGTGTCTTCTTCGACCTGCGCTTCCGCTTCAATGTCTCCGAAGTGCTCTTCTGGCTCTTCATCTTCTCCACCTCCATCTCCGCCGTCATCCTCTTCGAGAACCGGAAGATGGAAGAAGACACCCGCCGGCTCGTCGCCGAACGCCTGGGCGACCGCGCCGATCCTTCCAGTGAAAAAGTCCTCAGCATCGTCTTCAACTATGTCGACAACGACTTCCTCTCCCTGAACTTTGCGCGGTTCAAAGAACCGATCTCCAACATGCTCATGAAGGACAGCATGATCAACCGCAATTTCACCGTCTACCAGGCCAATTTCGACACCCGCATCTATACCTACGACGGGGACGAAAAACCGTTGTTCAACGATCCCCCAATTTCCTACGATACGCTCAATACCATTTTTACCGTCCTGGGCAAGAACACCGATGTCCCCGATCTGAAATACTATTCACGCACCTTCGACAAATACACCTTCATCTACCGCAAGACCCTCCGCAACGATACCACGGCCAAAATGGAGGGCTACCTGTTCATTCTTTCCGAACCAAAAACCTATAAAGGCGAAGACGCCCTCGTCCCCGAGTTATTCCGCCAGAAGACGGAGAATCTCCCCGAATATTACGCCATCTATAAAAAGCGGGAACTCGTCAGCGAGAACAGCGACTACCCCTTCTCCACCCATCTCACCGACCAGCAGATACCCCCCACCGATTTCACGCATGTCAAAAAGGACGGCTTTGACGAACTCTGGCATCGTATCGGGGATGATGACTACGTAGTCGTCGTCAAACGCGATAACTCCTCCCTCGAGGACGTTACCCTGTTTGCCTATCTCTTCAGCGCCTTCCTCTTCCTCGTAGCCCTCTTCCGGCTGGCCGCCCTGCTCATCTGGAGCCGGCTGCACTGGAGCCAGCTGAAGACCTACTGGCAGATGAACATCCGGTCGCAGATCCATACCACCATCATCTTCATTAGCCTCTTTTCGTTTATCATCATCGGGGTGGCGACCATTATTTTCTTTATCAACCGGTACAACCGCAACAACCAGGACCGGCTCAGCCGGGCCATGCAGATCGTGGTCAGCGAGGTCCAGAGTAAACTTTCCGAACAGGGCGGCACCTATGAAGGAAAGCTTTACTACCAGGGCTCCCGGTCGCAGTTGCAAAAGCTCATCGAGGAGATCGCCCAGACCCACGCCACCGATATCAACATCTACGACCTCGACGGCAACCTGCAGGTCTCGTCCAACCTCTTTGTCTATAACAAAGGCATCCTGAGCAAGAAGATGCACCCCATGGCCTATTACAATCTGCACGACCTCAATACGATCACCTTTGCCAATGATGAGCATCTCGGCGGCGTGCCCTATCTCAGCCTGTACCGGCCCCTGCGCGATGACAGCGGCAATGCCTATGCCTTTCTTAATATCCCCTCTTTTACGACCCAGGATGAACTGAATGAAGAGATCTCCAATTTCCTCGTGACCATCATCAACCTCAACGCCTTTATCTTTTTGATCGCCGGCACCATCGCCCTCTTCCTCACCAACCGGATCACCATCTCCTTCCTGCTCATCTCAAAGAAAATGCAGGAGATCAACCTCGGGAAGACCAACGAGGTCATCGCGTGGAGCCGCAACGACGAGATCGGTGGCCTGGTCAAGGAATACAATAAGATGGTGAAAAAGCTGGAGGAAAGCGCCGTGGCCCTGGCCAAGAGCGAACGCGAAGGCGCCTGGCGCGAGATGGCCCGGCAGGTGGCCCACGAGATCAAAAATCCGCTGACGCCGATGAAACTCAGCATTCAGTACCTGCAAAAAGCCATCGACAACAACTCCCCCAATGTAAAGGAAATGGCGGCGAGCGTGGCCCGCACGCTTGTAGAGCAGATTGACCACCTGTCGAAGATCGCCTCCGACTTCGCCCAGTTCGCCAATATCGGCAACCCCAAAAAGGAAGTGTTCGATCTCCACGAGATGCTCTATTCCCTCGTCTCCCTGTACGAGACCACCGAAAATCTATTGTTCAAATGGGTGCCGGTGCACCATAAAATTCACGTCTTTGCGGACAAGACCCAGCTCAACCGGCTGTTCACCAATCTGCTGCAAAACGCCCTCGAAGCTTGTGTAAATAAGACCCGCCGGGTCATCAGCGTCAGCGAAGAAGTGCTCGAAGATAGTATCCTCATAAAGGTCACCGACAACGGCGAAGGTATTCCCCTCGAAATGCGATCCAAGATCTTCATCCCCAATTTCACCACCAAGTCCAGCGGCACCGGCCTCGGCCTCGCCATGAGCAAGACCATCGTCGAACAGGCCAAGGGGAAGATCTGGTTCGAAACCGTAGAAGGGGAGGGCACCACCTTCTTTGTGGAACTGCCCATCCTGCGGGCCTCACAGGCAAATATCACCGCCGCCCCATCTCCCGCCGCGGCTTCCTAAATCCCTTTTCCACTCCTCGTCTCGAACAACCATTCTTTAAACTCCTCCAACCCAAAACTGCTCAGGTTCTGCGCCGGCGTCACGCCCGCCTTCTGCGCCGCCAGCACCCCATACCGCACGACGTCGATCCCTGCCACCGAATGCGCATCGGGATCGATCGAGATCATCGCCCCCTGCTCCAGCGCATAGCCGATCCAGCGCCAGTCCATATCCAGCCGCCGCGGATGCGCGTTCAGCTCGATCACCACACTATTGGCCACGCAGGCATCGACGATGGCTTTATGGTCGATGGGATAACCCGGCCGGCTCAACAGAAGCCGTCCGGTCAAATGCCCCAGAATGGTCGTATAGGGATTCTCGATGGCGTTGAGCAGCCGGCCCATCGCCTTCTCATGGCTCATCTTCAAATTGGAATGTACGCTTGCAATAACCAGGTCAAAACCCGCCAGCACATCGACCGCATAGTCCAGCGCCCCATCATTTAGGATGTCGGCCTCGATGCTCTTGAAAATAGTAAACGGCGCCAGTTTCCGGTTCAATTCATCGATCTGCGCATGTTGCTCCCGGATGCGGTCTTCCTTTAGCCCATTGGCATAAAAAGCGCTCTTGCTGTGGTCGCTGATGACGAGGTATTCGTAGCCGCGCTGGATACAGCCCGCGGCCATCTCTTCGAGGGTATTGGACCCGTCGCTCCAGTTACTATGACTATGGATCACGGCCCGGATATCCTTGGGCTCGATCACCGGTCCCCAGTCTTTCAGCCCGCGTTGTTCCCGGCGCACCGGCGAAAGGTAGGGCATTCCCACTGCGGAGAACAAGGCCTCCTCGTTTACGCAAGCCCCGGTCGCATTCCACCCTTCCTTCTCTTTCAGGTGCTCCAAAAACTCGCCGCTACAGCTCGTCTCGAAAAGCACCCGCACAAAGTCCCCCGCCGCGGCATGCACGAACCCGACTTCCACGCTCACCGTTTCGCCGCCGGTCTTTTCCACCGTCTCAGCCAAAGTTCTCATCGCCGCGTCCACCTCCACCGTCGTCACCCATTCCAGCTTCTCCACCACTTCCAGCTGCCGCCGGAGATCCCCCGTCAACGCAAACTGCTCTCCGGGGAAAGCCGCTTTCAGCGCGGCATCCAGCCTCAGCGCAAGTCCCTCCACCTCCGCGAAGAGATGGCTGCCGGCATGTTTCAGTCTGAATTCGATCGCGTCACGCACATTCTGCTGCGTCTTCTCGCCAAATCCCTTGAAGAGGAGCAGCCGGTTTTCCTGGCAGGCGTACAGCAGTTCGCCAACCGATTCCACCTCCATCTCCTTCCAGATGGTCGCGATCTTCTTGGGCCCAAGTCCCTTTATCTGGAGCATCTCGATCACCCCGGCCGGGGTCTTATGGATGATTTCCTTCAGGGCCCTCAGCTCCCCGGTCTGCTGGATCTCCAGTATTTTCTTTCCGATGGCGTCGCCGATCCCCCGGATGGCGGTCATCTTCTCCAGCGGCAGCCCCTCCACCGAAGGGATCTTTTCCAGCGTAAACGCCGCCACGGAATATGATTTTGCCTTGAAGGAATTCTCGCCATGGATATCCATCAACTTGGACAGCAGGCTAAACTGCCCCGCAATATAGTCGTTATCGATAGTCATGCGCCTAAGTTACACCATCCCCCGCAAACCCGCACAGGCCCCAAACCCACGCGGTTGAAACCCGCGCCCAGCCTCACTTTCCACACCCCATAAAAAAATCCCGGCCTCGACCGGGATAAATGAAAAAGGCCCGAATTACTTCGGGCAGGCCAGACCAGAGTCTGGCGGCCGAAGGCCAATCTTAAAATGAAAAGGCCCGAATTGCTTCGGGCCTTACTATTTTCTGCCAAACTAAGGAAGAACTATTTCTTCTTTGCAGCTTTCTTAGCAGCTTTCTTCTTGGGAGCAGCTTTCTTTTTAGGAGCTGCCTTTTTCTTAGCGGCTTTTTTTGCAGTTGCCATTTTTTTTGAATTTAAATTGGTTAGTAAAACAATTTACACCCATAAAAATAGAAACTTCTTTGGAAGTTCCAAAAAAAAGTTTTGAAAAATCCAAAAAATGTTCTAAGCACCTGCTTCAACCGCTACCGCGTTGACGCTGACAAAGGTCTTATCAGCTTTTCCTTTGCGGAATTCAACGGTACCGTCGGAGAGAGCAAACAGCGTAAAATCTTTGCCGACGCCAACGTTCTTGCCGGGGTGATATTGTGTACCACGCTGACGAACGAGGATATTGCCGGCAATTGCAGGTTGACCACCAAAGATCTTAACCCCTAAACGCTTGCTTTGCGAATCGCGGCCGTTCTTTACACTACCTTCACCTTTTTTGTGAGCCATATCTGAAAGTTTGAGACTTTTTAATTATGCGATTTCACTGATCCGAATCTTCGTATAGTGGGTACGATGACCATGCTTCTTACGAAAACCTTTCCTTCTTTTCATTTTAAAGGCGATCACCTTGTCACCCTGAACATGGTCCAGGATCTCGGCCTTGATCACTGCCTTTACATCTTTTCCAACGGCCAACTTGTCGTCGCCATGGCTAAGAAGGACTTCACCGAACTCGACTTTGTCACCGGCATTGCCCGCGATACGGGGAACGTACAAAGTCTGATCCTTTTGGACCTTGAATTGCTGCCCGGCTATTTTCACAACTGCTAACATGAGTAAATAATATTAGGGCTGCAAAGGTAAGGGGATTCAGGTGAAAAAAGAAGAAATCTCCGGAAAAATCCCCGGCGAACCCCAAAAATACCTCAAAAATCCAACCCCTCCCACGCATCCCCTCAAAACCAGCCCCTTATACCCGAAAACCACCTCCAACGCCACCCGCCGCCGCCCCATTGTCCATTGCTCAAATTCCCGTACGTTTGCCCCCATGAACATGAAGATCAAATCATTCCTTGCCAGGCCCTTTGCCTCTTATATATACAAGGCCATACAGAAGGGGATGACGACGGCGATCACTGATCAGGATGCTATTTTGAAGGAACTGTTACGGGTAGGCGGGAAAACGGTTTTTGGCGCGGAACACCGGTTGGGCGAAATAAAAACTTACGAAGAATATACTCAGGCGGTGCCCGTCAGGGACTACGAACAATTTTCCGGATATATCAATCTGATCAAGGAAGGAAGGCATAACGTACTATGGAAGGGGCAACCCATCTATCTCGCAAAGACTTCCGGCACTACCAGCGGCGTCAAATATATCCCCATTACAAAAGACTCGATAGACAATCATATTAACACCGCACGCAACGCCCTGCTTTGTTATATGTCATCCACGGGCAACACCGCCTTTGCCGACGGGAAGATGATCTTCCTCTCCGGCTCGCCCGAACTGGAAAGGGTAGGGGGCATCCCCACCGGCCGCCTCAGCGGTATCGTCAACCACCACGTCCCCGGTTACTTGCGAACCAACCAGCTCCCCTCTTACGAGACCAACTGCATCGACGACTGGGAGACAAAACTGGATAAGATCGTGGAAGAGACCCTCAGCCAGGACATGACCCTCATCAGCGGCATCCCCCCTTGGGTCCAGATGTATTTTGACCGGCTGATCGAACTGAAAAAGATGCCCATAAAGGACATTTTTCCAAATTTCTCCGTGCTCGTTCACGGCGGGGTCAATTTCGAACCCTACAAGAACCGGCTGTTCGACAGCATCGGTAAGAAAATAGATACCATCGAGACCTTCCCCGCCTCCGAAGGCTTCTTCGCCTTCCAGGACAGCCGCGAGGAAGAAGGGCTGCTGTTGAATACCAACAGCGGGATATTCTTCGAATTCATCCCCGCTGCCGAACTCAGCAAGGAAAACCCCAAACGCCTCTCCCTGAAAGACGTTACCACCGGCGAGAACTACGCGCTCGTCGTCAGCAACAACGCCGGGCTCTGGGGCTATAGTATCGGCGACATGGTTCGCTTTACATCGGTCAACCCCTGGCGCCTCGTCGTCGCGGGCCGGACAAAACACTTCATCTCCGCCTTTGGCGAACACGTCATCGGGGAAGAAGTGGAATACAGCCTGATGAAGGCGGCCGGGGAAGCAGGGCTCAATATCACCGAGTTCACCGTCGCACCGATGATCCGGCAGGAGAAAGGGAAGTCCTACCATGAATGGTTCGTGGAATTCGGCAACCAACCGGGTGACCTGGCGGCCTTCGCCGACAAAGTGGATCACAACCTCCGCGAGAAAAATATCTATTACGACGACCTCATCACGGGCAATATTCTGCAACCCCTCAAGATCCGGCCTGTTAAAAAGAACGGCTTCATCGACTATATGAAATCGGTAGGCAAACTGGGTGGTCAGAACAAGGTGCCCAGGTTGAGCAACGATCGGAACCTTGCTGTCCAACTGGAAAAATACACCGAGTAACAAACGAGAACCCCATGTCAAACACCAGCGTAAAAAAGCGCATCGCTATCTTCGGCTCTACCGGTTCCATCGGCAAACAGGCGCTGGAGGTCATCGATGCCAATCCGTCCGCTTTTAGCGTGGAGGTGCTGACGGCCCATAGCAATGACGACCTGCTGATCCGCCAGGCTCTCCACTTCAAACCCGAGATCGTCGTTATCGGCGATGAAAAGAAATACCCTCATGTAAAGAATGCGCTGGGCAGCCATCCTATCAAGGTCTTCGCCGGCGAAAAGGCGCTGGAAGAAGTGGCCGCGATGGATATCTATGATATGATGCTGGCGGCGATCGTCGGCTTCGCCGGCCTCCGCCCCACGCTCCGGGCCATCGAGAACGGTAAGGCCATAGCGCTTGCCAACAAGGAAACCCTGGTCGTCGCGGGCGATATCGTCATGCAAAAGGCCCTGGAGAGAAAGGCTCCCATCCTCCCCGTGGACTCCGAGCACAGCGCCATCTTTCAATGTCTCATCGGGGAGACCCGCAGCCGCATCGAAAAGGTCATCCTCACGGCCTCCGGCGGCCCTTTTCTTGGGAAAAAACCCAACTTCCTCGTCAACGTAAAAAGGGATCATGCCCTGCAGCACCCTAACTGGAGCATGGGCGCCAAGATCTCCATCGATTCGGCCACGCTGATGAACAAGGGCCTGGAGATGATAGAAGCGAAATGGCTTTTTGGCCTGGAACCCGATCAGGTGCAGGTTGTAGTTCATCCTCAGAGCATTATACACAGCATGATCATGTTCGAGGATGGCAGCATAAAGTCGCAGATGGGCCTCCCGGATATGAAACTGCCCATTCAGTATGCCCTTGGCTTCCCCCGGCGGATGGCGAACAGCTTTCCCCGTTACGACTTCCGCAAACCCAATACGCTCACCTTCGAAGAACCCGATACAAAGACCTTTCGCAACCTGGTTCTGGCCACAGATGCCCTCAACAAGGGCGGCAACCTCCCCTGTGTGCTCAATGCGGCAAACGAGATCGCGGTCTTCGCCTTCCTGCGCAATCGCATCGGTTTCCTCGACATGACCGACCTGGTCGAACGGACCATGCAGCAACTGCCGTTTATCGAGCGGCCCACGCTGGAAGAATATTTTGAAAGCGATGGGGAGGCCCGTAATTTTGCCGCATCGCTTATAAAACTTTAGCATTACATTTAGAAAAAAATCACCCACCTTGCCGGTGGCCATCATCAAATCCATATGGTATTCTTAGCAATCGAGTGGGCATCTGTGGGAGTCAAGGTCCTTCAATTTATATTATCCTTTTCCATCCTGGTCGTCCTTCACGAGCTTGGCCACTTCCTGCCGGCCCGCTGGTTTAAATGCCGGGTCGAAAAATTCTACCTCTTCTTCAATCCCGGCTTCTCCCTCTTCAAAAAGAAGATCGGCGACACCGAATACGGCGTCGGCTGGATCCCTTTTGGCGGTTATGTAAAGATCTCCGGGATGATCGACGAGAGCATGGACAAGGAACAGATGGCCCTGCCTCCCCAGCCTTACGAATTCCGCAGCAAACCTGCCTGGCAGCGGCTCATCATCATGCTCGGTGGTGTGACCGTCAACGTCCTGCTCGCCTTTGCCATCTTTATCATGGTGATGTGGGTCTGGGGGGAGAACTATATACCCGTTGCCAACCTCAAATATGGTCTCTACGCCGATAGCCTTGGGCGCAGGATGGGAATGCAGGATGGGGACAATATCATCGCCGTTGCCGGCAAACCCCTCGAAAGGCAGGGTTCGGCGGGCTCTGAAATGATTATGAACGAGGCCAAGACCGTCACCGTTACCCGCAACGGCCAGACCCTCGACCTTACCGTTCCCGTCGGGATCATCGGCCAGCTCAACAAGAACCGGCTCGGCGGCTTATCCATCATCCGGTTTCCCGAGGTCATCGACTCGGTGATGCCCTGGGCAAAGATCACCTCCGGCGACCTCCGCAGGGGCGACACCCTGATCGCAATGAACGGGCATCGCATTCAATTCGCGTCCGATCAGATCAAGGACACCGGCTTCCAGCATATGCGCCAGATCATGAGCAACCACCTTGTCGTGGTTCGCAACGGTCATGATACCGTGAATGTCGTTATGGAACGCAATCTCGCGAAGGACAGCGCGCTGGGCATCCGGTATATGGCTGCGGACAGTATCCTCGGCAACAAACATATTTCCTATACCTTCTTCCAGGCTGTGCCCGCGGGCGTCCACAAAGCGATCGAGACGCTGTCCAACTATATCCGCAACCTGAAGCTCCTGTTTACGTCAAAGGAAGTAAAGGCTCAGGATTCCCTTGGCAGTGTGATCAGTATTGCCGGCATCTTCCCGTCTATCTGGGACTGGCAAAGCTTCTGGATGCTCACCGGCATCTTCAGCATCCTCCTGGCGTTTATGAATGTGTTGCCCATCCCGGCCCTCGACGGCGGTCACGCCCTCTTCACCCTCGTCGAGATGATCTCCGGCCGCAAACCCAGCGATAAGTTCATCGAATATGCGCAGATGGTGGGCATGATCCTGCTCTTCAGCCTCATGGCCTATGCCCTCGGCCTCGACATCTTCCACGTATTCGGCCATAAATAAAAAAACTCGTATCTTTGTATGCTCAACGGCGCCGTCCCACCAGCGGCGCCGTTGCCGCAAAAAGCTGGGGGTGCCTGGTTTTGACAGCATAGATCTTTGAAGGTGTAAGCATGTCGTGCGTTGGATAATTAGCACGTTAATCTGAATATTCAAACTTCAAATGGCAATACTCAGTATGCCATGGCTGCCTAATCAGTGATTAGAT
>NZ_DASYCH010000025.1:0-5620 GCF_036500295.1 Puia sp.
ACCCGGTTTTGGATGCTGCGCAGAGTTACCCGAAGTGAAAATGACCGATCCCCTCGTTTCTTTCAGATGCGGCCAGGCCTTGATCGTCAGCCGGCGTGCGCCGTGGAGCTTCATTTCCGCACCATCGTTCCATTGTTCATCGGTCATTTCAAGGAGATGGATTTGTGGAACCGCGCCGGCGATGTTGACCACGGCGTCGATACGCCCGAACCGGCGGAGCGTTTCGGCGATGACCTGATCGGCGGCGGAAGCCTGACGAAGGTCGGCGGCGACAACCAGCGGGGTAGCGCCTGCTTCGGTGACGCTCCTGGCGGTTGTTTCGAGTTCGGTTTGACGACGGGCAACGAGAACGAGCCCGGAAAAATCCCTGGCGAGGCGGATGGCGGTTGCGGCGCCGATCCCAGCGCTCGCGCCGGTTACGATTGCGATTCGGTTGTTCATAAATGTTATAATTGTCTATTGTAGGTGTGGGCGATATCTATTTTGGCAGCGTTTCGAGAAAGCGGCCGATCTCCGCGCCAATCTCATTCACATGGGTCTCGAGGGCGAAATGCCCGGTATCATAGAATTTGACGGTGGCTTTTGGCAGGTCTTTTTTAAACGCCTTCGCGCCGGCGGGCAGGAAGAACGGGTCCTTGTCACCCCAAACGGCGAGGAGCGGCGGCTGGTGCTCCCGGAAGTATTCATGAAACGTCGGGTACAGGGCGACGTTGGTAGCGTAGTCTTTGAAGAGGTCGAGCTGGAGTTCTCCATTGTCCTTACGATCGAGCAGAAACTGATCCAGGGAATAGGATTCCGGCGCGACGAGGGTCTTATCCGTGACGCCCGTGAAATACTGCCAGTGGGTGGTTTCGGCGGTGGAAAGGCTCCGCAGGTTGTTGCGGTTGGCCTCCGTGGGCTCTTCCCAATATTTTTTTATCGGATTCCAGCCGTCGCTCAACCCTTCTTCATAGGCGTTGCCATTTTGTGAGATGATGCCGGTGATCTTTTCGGGATTGGCTACGGCCAGGCGGTAGCCGACGGGGGCGCCATAGTCGAAGACCTGGAGGGCGAATCGTCTTATCTTCAGCTGATCGATCAGCCCCTGAACATATTTGGTCAGGTTGTCGAAGGTGTAGTTGAATTCTTTGTAGTGGGGCGCATCGGAAAAGCCAAAGCCGATCAGGTCGGGTGCGATGACGTGATAATCGTTGTTGAGCATCGGGATCAGCTGCCGGTACATATGCGAGGAGGTAGGGTAGCCGTGGAGCAGGAGAAGGGTCGGCGCGTTTTTGGGGCCTGACTCGCGGTAGAAGACATTCAGGCCATAGACTTTTGTCTTTTGGTATTTGATGACATTCGGATTCATATGATTGCGTTTATGAATCCGCGGGAACAAGATGCGTGCCTGAGGGATAAGCGATTGAGGATCAACAGGGCGCGAACTGTAAGACGTCGCTAATGCGCGAGATTTAACGGATTAGCGAGCGTCGCGGCATGGGCGATTGCGGCGCCACCACTAATAAATATTTCTAAACTTTCGGATGCCGAGTTTTTTGATGCGCGAATTAAGCGTCGACGCCGGCATCTTCAGCAGTTCGGCCGCACCACCCTTGCCGGCGATCTTCCCATCGCACTGCCGCAACACTTCGATGATATGATTTTTTTCGAGGTCTTCCATGGAGGAGAGGGTCGCCGCCGGCTGTTCCGTCCTGGCCGGTGATGGCGAGAACGCGATCTCGCGAATGGTATCGCCCTGCGCCAGGAGAACGGCCCGTTCGATCGTGTGTTCCAACTGCCGGATATTTCCGGGCCAGGAAGATCGCTGGAGTTCGGCGAGCACGGCCGGCGCGAGGGCCGGCACGGGTTTGCCCAGCTTCTGACTATACTGTTCGGTAAAATGCCGGGCGAGGGCCGGGATATCTTCCGGGCGATCGCGCAGGGGCGGCAACGTCAGCGGAAAGACATTGAGCCGGTAATAAAGATCCATGCGAAAACGGCCGGCGGCCACGTCGGCTTCGAGATCGCGGTTGGTGGCCGCGATGACCCGGCAGTTCACTTTTATCACCTCTTCCCCGCCCAGCGGTTCGATCTCTTTTTCCTGCAACACACGAAGCAGTTTGACCTGCATGTCGAGGCCGATCTCCCCGATCTCATCGAGAAAGATGGTCCCCTGGTCGGCCTGTTCGAACTTGCCGCGTTTCCGCTGTACTGCACCGGTGAAGGCACCCTGCTCGTGACCAAAGAGGATGGACTCGATCAGCGTAGCCGGCATGGCGGCGCAGTTGACCTTGACAAGCGGGCCATCGCTTCGTTGAGAATGTCGATGGATCATTTTGGCGATCATCTCCTTGCCCGTGCCCGTCTCGCCCAGGATCAGCACGGAGGTATCCGTGGGGGCGACGACCCGCACATCCTGCACGAGGGCCTTCAAGGGCCGGCTTTCGCCGATGACATCGACGTCCAGCGAGTCATTTTCCGCGGCCGGCGCGCCCGTTTTTGTCTGCGCCTTTGCCTTCGAGACCTTGAGTTTTGAGCGATGCTCATGCTGGTACAGCGCGATCTCGAGGGTGACGAGCACATCCTTTTCGCGGAAGGGTTTCACGAGGAAGCCATAGGGCTCGGTTGACTTTGCCATCTCGAGGGTATCGCGGGTGGAATTGGCAGAGAGGTAGACGAAGGCGATGCCTCGTTCCTTCAGAATATTTCCAAGATGGATGCCCGTCAGCGAGCCCTTGAGAAAAATATCCAGCAGGATCAGCGAAGGTTTTTCGGCCTCGATCATCTCCAGGGCAATGTTGACGGAACGGGCGATACCCGCCACCTGATACCCGGCCTGCTCAAGGATGGTTTGAATATGGTTGGCTTCCACAAACTCGTCTTCGACAATAAGGATCTTCTGTCTCATATTCGTTGGGTTGTTTCGTCCGACGCGATGATCTTCATCGCGTTTTCAAAGCTGACATTGGCGACGAAGCGAATATACACCGTTGTTCCGTTTTGCGATTCGAGAGAAAAGGACCCGCCAAGGTCAGCCGTCAGCCCCTTCATGAGTTTTATTCCCAGGGTTCGCTGTTTGCCGGGTTCCGCATCCGGCGGCAGGCCAATGCCGTTATCGGCAATTTTGAGGTTGACGATCTTCCGATCTCCGGTCGACATCTCGATAACGATCGTATTGCCCTTGCTTTTTACAGGGAAGGCATGTTTGATGGCGTTGGTGAGGGCTTCATTGAGGATCAGGCCGACACTCACCGCCTGGGAGATGTCCAGCTCGAGATGGGCGATATCGAGATGGAAGGCGATCTGGTTTTTGATGCCATAGATATCGCGGAGATAGTTCACGAGTTCGGGCAGATAGGTGGACATCTCGATAAAGGCGGCGTTCTCATCCTGGTACAGCTTCTGGTGGATGAGCGATATGGCGAAGACCCGGTTCTGGCCGTCCTTGATCGCCGCAAGCGCGTCGGCGCTGAGATAGGCGGACTGGGAATCGAGGAGACTTACGACGGTTTGCAGATTGTTCTTTACCCGGTGGTGAATCTCTTTCAACAGCCATTCCTTTTCCCGCACGAGCTGACTCAGCACTTCGTTCTTCTGCTGGATCGCCAGGTTGCTCTTTTGCTTTACGCGGTATTGATTATATAAAAGGCCGATGATGATCAACGCCACCAGGAGTCCGGCAATGATGAGATTACGGACCAGCGCGGCCCGGCCCAGGTCGGCCTTGTCCAGCTGTTGCTGCTTGCTGAGCAGCGCGATGTTCTGGTCCTTCTTCTCGGTTTCGTAGCGCACTTGCAGCTCCGCCAGTTGCCGGGCCTTATTGTCCGTGAAGATCGAGTCGGCATATTTCTCATACAACAGCCGCTGGGTCATCGCCGAGGATAGATTACCGGCCGCCGAATCGACCCGGTAGAGCAGGAGGTGGGCGTCCCGCAGGACATCGACCGGCACAGGCATAACGTTCTCGGGTTTCAACGCCCTATCGAGGAAGGGCCGGGCCCTGGAAAATCTTTTTGTGTCGATATAAAACCGGCCCATCGTATAGTTGGCTTCCGGTCGCGCAATGTCGGGGATCTCGTCGATATCCCTCGTCTCTTCGACGATGGCGAGGTCGTTGAACCGGACCATCTCCAGATATTGTTTTTCTGCCTGATCTTTTTCATCCCCCGCTTCATACATTGCTCCCCACGCGGCGGCCATCATTTCCTTGTCCCGGCTTCGGATGGCGGGGTTGTCCCGTTGAAAGGCGACGAGAAACTGCCGGGCCTCGGATGGCTGGTTTTTAAGGAGCAGTCCTTTTACGATACGCAGGGCCGTCCCAAAGACGGAGAGGTCCTTTTTTCCCTGCATTTCCTGCAGAGACAGGCGGTAACAGTGTAGACTGCGATCGATATCGTGCTCGGCCCAGTAGACATTTCCGAGGTGTTTGTCGATCAGTCCGGCGAGATAGTCTTCCTGGAGGGAGTCCATGTTTTTCTTTGCCATAAACAGGAGTTGGAGGGCACGTGCATGATTTCCCAGGTAGAGCTCCTTGATGGCCAGCTCGCCATAATGGGTATACATCTTTTTCTTTCCAAGGGCGAGCATCCCTTCATTGACCCGCGATTGTTCATCCACGGCCAGTTTGAACAACCCCATCCACCAATGATGGTTGGCAAGCGCTTCCAGATCGTACAGCGCGTCCTCATGTTTGCCGGCCTGTTCGTGGAGCCGGAGGGCCGTGGAATCGGCGTGGACCGCCAGCGGCATCGTTTCGAAGGTGGGCGGCAGGTTGTCGGCCAGCAGTTCCCATCCCTTGGCTTCTTTTATTTTGTCGCCGCCGGCCTGGTTTTCCCGCAGGTTGATGTTGAAGCAATCGATCCCTTTTTGCAGTTCGCCGCGCTGGAAATAATATTTCCCCAGGACGACCCGGGCATTCTGGATCGCCCACGTGGTGCCGACGGCTTCGCTAAGCCGGCCCACCAGCTGAATATAGGGCCAGGCGGAGTCGAGGTTCGCGGGGAGGTTACCCGGTCGGAAGGCGTAATGCTCGGCCAGTTCCTGCGCCATCTTGACCTTCCATTCACCCGTCGCTTCCTCCATGACGGCTTTTGCCGCGGGCATGTCCCCGTTTATAGCGTGTGCCTTGCAGGCAAAAAAGGCGGCCTGACTGGCGGCTTCGGTCATCGCGAGCTGCCGGCTTAGTTGCAGGGCCTGGGCCGAGAAGAAAAGAGAGCTGTCGGGCATATTCCCCTTCAGATAGGCGTTGCTGAGATTGAGCAGGAGAAAGACCTTGTTGCTGTCGGGGCGGGCGGAGGGTAATTGTAGAGCGAGTTCGCTGCGCTTTTTATAAGCGTAAATCTGTGCGTCCGAAGATGCCGGGTGGGCACATAGGAGAATCGCTATTATCCAGAAATATTTCATTGGTGGTGGCTAGCGATGGAGTGCGGCGTTGCCTTCGGAGCAAAGCTAGTGAAATATTTGCGGCGGGCGAGGGGGTATCTTTTACTCCGCCCGCAGACTGGTCACCGGATTGGTCAATGCCGCCTTCACGGTTTGATAACTCACCGTCGCAAAACTGATCAGCACCGCCCCGGCGCCCGCAACCGCGAAGACCCACCACGAAAGGCCGGTACGATAAGGAAACTGCTGCAGCCATCGA